>JBNMNB010000013.1:0-58465 GCA_051270635.1 Verrucomicrobiales bacterium
GGATTCATACTTGCTGGAGATGGACGAAATGTCGCGAGCGGTCGGTGCCTTGTCCGAGGATTTTGAGCACGCAGAAGGCTGGAGCAGGCGATTGCATCTGGGATTCAGCACAAAAGAATCCGATCCCCTGGCCGAAGTGCTCGGCACCCGCTGGCGCGCAAATCACAGAACATGAGCGAGCGCGGCGGATTCGGCGAAATAATTGAATAAACATCGAGTGAAAGGTGTCCAATCCTGGAACCGTATTAATATTCATGATGAAGAATTCTTCTGCCTCCATCAGCCCCGAAATTGCATCGAAATCCTGCCGTTGTGCGGCGTCCACAAACGCAAGCGTGGGCGCGATCGCATTCACTGGTACGGTCAGGGCAATCGGTGTACTACTGGGCGTATTCAGTCTGAGCACACTGGCCATTGCCGAACCACCGGGAAGAGGCGCCGAACGTGGCGCGCGCAACAGTGATCGACCGCTGCTGATCGATTCATGGCGCAATGTGCAGCAGCACGTGCAGCGAGACTTTTCTGAAGCAAGAGACAACGTGCAGCGAGATTTTACCAATGTAAGAGAAAACGTGCGCCGCGAGTCTGCGCGCGTGCGCTACGAAGTGGAACGTCGGCGGCCGCGTGAGTTTCAATTCGTCCATGTCTTAGACGCCCTGTTCGGTCGCTCACGCCAAAATGAGGCACCTGCGCCAGATGAATCAATGGCCAACGCACCGTGGAATCCAGACAATGGCTACTACTACGATGAGTCAGGCTATCGCAGTGCTCCGCCACCACCACTTCCCCCGCGCATGGCAGAGCAGTGGCAACGCGAAGACGCCTGGGCGGAGCAATATGAGGATGGGCCGCCTGCGCCATCCCGAAGGGAAATTCGCCAGCAACAGCGAGAAATCGACGAACGCAACCGGCGGCGCTCAGACCAACAGCAGCAACGACAACAGCGATCTCAGCAAAGCGACCGAGAGATCGAGCCGATCCCCGACCTTGAACCAATCCAGGAATCTGAACCAACCAACACAGGTCAGCAACGAACAACTTCGCCAGCAGGGATCAAGGAGACGGCACAGTCTAAAACGAAAATGCGCACTGGGATCTTCGACAAACCGAAGCAGCAAACTAAGAAGGAGAAATCAATCGAACCAAAAGCGCCGGCCAATCGAGATCGACTCAACGCCGATCTGCCGCCTATACGATCGAATGATACGATTGATACAGGTGACGACCACACGATTTCGAAAGACGACGCAAAGCCCGACTTGCGCCCCATTTCCAAACCGTCGACAAAGGCGGCCAGGGAAGAATCCTATCCTTATGGCCTTCCCGTTCCAGGCAAAGTCGGCATGGTCTACAGTCCCTACGTCGAAGACAGCGGCAAGTATGTCGATGTGCGCAACATTCCAGCTGGCACGCTGGTGAAGGATCCCTACTCAGACAAATTTTTTAAAGTGCCGTGAGATTATTCTGGCGAATTCTTATCGAGCTACCGTCCTTCGGACACACTCAAGTTCCACAAAATGTTTCGCAGACGACCTCATCAGGATTGGGTGCGCGTTCAAACTCTGCGAACGCTGAATCCTCATTAAATGGTTCGGTGAGTGCTTCTGCCAGACGATGAAACGGGTGATAGTCACCTGATTCAGCGGCAGCGATGGCTTCTTCCACTCGATGATTGCGAGGGATAATAATCGGGTTGCAGGCACGCATTCGCTGAGTGCGTTGTTCGCTGGCTCCCCCGGAAATCTTTTCCCATGCAGCCAGCCAGTCTTCAAGTCCATCGATTGCAGTCTCGCCCAACCCCTCGAAAAGCTCAGACGTGCCGGGCTTGGGCGCGATACGGGTCAGGTGGCGGAAAAACAGGGTAAAATCCAACTTGTGCTGCGTCATTAGTTGAAGGGTGACGGTCGTGAACGCTTGCTCGTCTTCACCAGCGGATGCCATGCCGAGTTTGGCGGCGAACCCGCTGAAGTAGGCGTCCTTAAACGCAGTCAAGTAACGTTCCAGTGTCTCGCCGATGCGAGCTTTTGCTGTGGCCATGTCGGCGGCGATGAGCGGTGCCAGCGTCTCCCCCAGGCGCTCCAGATTCCAATGACCAATGTTGGGCTGATTGCCCCAGGCATAGCGGCCATGCCGATCGATCGAGCTGAAGACCTTGTTTGGGTGGAAGGCGTCCATGAATGCGCACGGCCCAAAGTCAATGGTCTCGCCACTGATCGTCATGTTGTCGGTGTTCATCACGCCATGAATGAATCCAAGCTGCATCCACTGGGCGATCAGCGACGCCTGCGCAAGGGCAACACTCTCTAACAATGCCAGATAGGGATTCGCTTCATCGGCCGCCGCCGGGTAGTGACGTTCAATCGCGTAGTCGGCCAGAGCTTTGATGGCCTCGACATCCGACTGACCGAAGAAGTATTGAAAAGTGCCTACCCGCAGATGGCTGGCGGCGATACGTGTCAGAATTCCGCCGGGGTGTGACTCCTGCCGAGGCACGCTTTCGCCGCTGGAAACCGCCGCCAGTGACCGGGTCGTCGGCACCTTCAATGCAGCCATTCCCTCGCTCACAAGGTATTCGCGAATCACTGAGCCAAGCGTTGCTCGACCGTCGCCACCGCGGGAAAATGGCGTACGCCCAGATCCTTTAAGTTGCACGTCTCTGCGCTGGCCGCGGGTGTCTATCACCTCACCGAGAAGGATTGCACGTCCATCCCCGAGCTGCGGCACCCAGCCACCAAATTGATGCCCGGCATAAGCCTGGGCCAGCGGCTCCGCTGAATCAGGAACCTGATTTCCTGCCAACATGGCCACACCTTCCGGCGACGTCAGCCAGGCCGGATCCAGCCCTAACTCAACAGCCAGGCCAGTATTGAGCCGCACCAGTTCCGGAGCTCCTACTCGGGACGGAGCAAGCTTGGCGTGAAAATGCTGCGGGAGTTTGGAGTAGGTGTTATCGAAGGTGATCAAAATTGTGGAAGCTGATGTTCTGGAACCACGTTAGTCACGTGAAATCCGTGCTCGGCGCAATAGCAATGACTCAACAGGGAGGTCTTGAAGTTCAGAATACGCGGGAAAGCGGCGAGGAGGGATGGAGAGCTGGGGATCCGCCAATCGGCGAGACGCCGATGCCACTTTGAGGCTCCACTTTGCTGTCACTTTTTTTGGGCTGAGTTGAATTCTAACAATGAGCTCCACTGGATCGTTGCGTCTTCAGCGCAGAACCTTTCGCCGAACTCTTCGGTGAGTTCATTTCGTTTGGTATCGAGCGCTTTGTTGAAATCCGTTTCGGCTTCGGCCTTTTGCACGTCTAGCGCCTGCATGACCCACTGATAGCATTCGGCATGGCCGGAGAGGAGTTGCCAGAATTTCTGCCCGCAGAGTTTGAGGTAGTCGCCCTTGTCCTCGGTTGCTGTCGTTCCGTAACAACAACCATTGACGGCGACTACTTTTCCTGCGGCAGCATTGGTATTCGTTCCAAGCGTGCGCCTTGCTTTCTGGAAGTCGCTGCGCATCCTGCGGATCTGGCTGCTATTCCCCCAGTTCGGGCCTGATTTGATCGATACGAGATACTTGGTCGTGCCGCTCTCGAATTCCAGATCGACGCCTTCGATTCCTGACTTGCGCCCGCCATAGGCCCCTGCGCTCACCTCCAGAGCAATACGCTCTAACACTCCGCCAAACACCCCCTCTTCCTGGGAAGAAACATGTGCATTCAGAATGGAATCCACAAACTGGGCCGCAGACGTGATCTTCTTTGCCCGAAAAAGGTAAGGGTTCTTCCGTTTCAGGACATGATCAAGTTTCAGACTTCGCAGGCGTATCGCCCGATTCGCATGAAAATTCGTCAGCTCGGTGTGCGCGACGGCAGCGATCGCTTTGCGCAGTGCAACAGACGATTCAGCGTCCTGAGCTTTTACCTGCCTCTGTCCGCACAGGATCACCAGCAGTAACACAATCTGAAGCACCTGCTTCACGGATGTGGCGGACTGTCCCCCGCATTTTCAGGAGTGCCGTCGTCACTTTCTGCGATGGGCGCTTCTTCAATGACAATCCCCATGCGCTCCGCTCTCGTCTTCCACAATCGGCGGGCGAGTGCCTGCATATCTTCTGTGCGATCGACTTCGTCAACGATCTCAAGACCTAGAAGCGTTTCCACGATATCTTCCAAGGTTACGATTCCAGCTACTGCTCCGAATTCGTCCACGACCATGGCAATGTGATTGCGCTCGCCGAGAAACACATCAAACGCCTTGGAGATTGGCATCGTTTCCGGCACCGCTTTCAAGTCGCGGATCATCGAGCTGAGTGGGCGGTCTTCTTCAGGATTCTTAATCGCTGAGAACAAAATATCAGCGCGCAGGACAAACCCGTTGATCTCATCGACTTTGTCTTTGTAGAGCGGAATTCGCGAAAATGGTCGCTCACTGTGGCGGTCAACAAATTCTTTGATCGTAGTGCTTTCCGGCAGGGCGAACAACACGGTGCGGGGCGTCATGATATCTTCCAGCTTTGCCGACTTAAGGGAGAGAAGGTTCTTGAGGATCGCCATCTCCCGCAGTTCCAATGATCCATCGCTATGCGCTCTGTTAGCGATTGCAGTAAATTCCTCTCTGCTGAATGCGCCTGTGGCTTCACCGTGAGAAAGCCCGGATGTCAACTTCTCTGTCACCCAGACGATCGGACTCATAGCCATCGTCAACAGCGGCAGTAACTTCCCTACTATTGGGGCGAGGCTCTTCCAGTATACCGCACCAATTGTCTTGGGGATGATCTCTGACAGCAGCAAAATAAGGATCGTGAGAATACCAGAAATTAATAGCGCATGGTCTTCACCAAAGACGGAAACACCTTGTGCCCCCACCCCAGCTGCTCCGACAGTATGCGCGACCGTGTTCAAGATGAGAATGGCAGAGAGCGGACGATTGATGTCTGCAAGAATCTTCTCCCATGCCTGCGCATTGGCAGGATTGGCTTCATGCTGGCTCATCACATAAGGTCTGCGAATGCTCAGCAAGACCGCCTCGAACACCGAGCAGGCAAACGAGAAGACCAGAGCAATCATGAGGTAGATCACCAGCAGCACATAGCCAGCTGGATCGGTAGCAACTTCTTCAAGCTCTTTCCCACCTGTAACCGTGTCTGGATCGGTTGGGGGCTCCTGTCCGTAGACCACAAAGATCAATGTGACTAGAGCGCAAAAACCTGCGATCAAAGTCCGGTAGCGATGACGCGGGAACAGTGGCTTCATGGCAAATAGTCGGACGGGCTCTGAGGCCGGGCACATGCTCTACAGCTGAACGGGGCAAAAAGAATACGCCCGGCAGGAATCGAACCTGCATCTCTGGTTCCGGAGACCAGCGTAGTATCCATTCTACTACGGGCGCATTTTGAGAAATTCTTGATGGGTGGTCGGATGATGTCTGGAAATTCTGGAGGTGGAGGTGGAGCAGGTGCCGTCAAGTGCCAGCTTCCAATATAGACTATCTGACACCAGCACAGACGCTACCGTCAAGTGCCAGTTTTACCCCGGCGGTCGGGAAGATGGCCTCATTTCCCCACTTCGCAAGGGGGGAGAGCCACAAATGCGCCCCACTGTTTTCGAGATTTTCCGACGGATTGCCATTGAATCCTGCCTATACCTGCCCTTCCGAGGTTGTGCCCTCGATGGGAAGAGTCAGGAAAGCTGTGCATCCAGCGGGTTCCCTGCTGCGGATCATGGGTTGAAGTCGTTCGTTCCTCAGGAAGACTCAAACTCAGCGATGATTCTCAAGACAATCCAGAAGGCGCTGGCAGAACCGATAGATGTCGCCATCCTGGTCTATTTCCGGCTAGTTTTCGGCGGGATCATGGTGTGGGAAATGGGGCGCTACATCGCGCTAGATCGAGTGGCTTACCTGTGGGCGATCCGCTGTTCCATTTCAAGTATCTCGGTTTCGGTTGGGTAGAAGCACTGGGCGGCAATGGCATGCACATCGTCTGCTGGGGAATGCTGGTGGCAGCAGTGGGCATCACCATCGGGCTTGCTTATCGATTCTGCGCCACGCTGTTCGCTTTGGGAATCTGTTACCTGTTCCTGATCGATCAGTCGAAGTTCATGAACCACTTTTACTTGATGTGCCTGCTGTCCTGGGTCGCAGTGTTTTTACCTGCGCATCGCCGGTTTTCGCTAGACGGTCTGTTGGTGCCGGGGACGCGCATGGATGTTGTGCCTGGCTGGACATTGTGGATTCTCCGATTTCAGATGGGTGTCGTCTATTTCTACGGTGGGCTGGCAAAGTTGAATCCAGACTGGCTGCGTGGCAATCCGATGCGCCAGTGGCTCTCCAACCGCACGGATTTGCCGATGATGCAGACATTCTTCGAGTCCACTGCGGCACCCTATCTCTTCAGCTACGGCGGACTCATATTCGATCTTCTGATCGTTCCGGCATTGCTGTGGAAAAGGTCACGGCTATTGGCATTTTGCGTCGCTACCTTGTTTCATCTCACCAACAGCCAGCTCTTCACCATTGGCATTTTCCCCTGGCTGGCGATCGGACTTACGGCTCTCTTCTTTGATCCGTCGTGGCCTCGCGTCGCTTTGGCAAAAATCACCCGGCAAGCGCGCACACTGCCCCGCGAAGTCACAGGAGCCCCAGCAGCGTTCGCTTTAAAAAGCACCACACTCGCCGTGCTTGGCATCTATGCCGTCCTGCAGTTGACACTTCCCTTCCGGCACTTGCTCTATCCGGGCTATTCCAGCTGGACAGAAGAAGGGCATCGCTTCGCCTGGCACATGATGCTGCGCTCGAAGCAGTATGCCGCAGCCTCATTCTTTGTGATTGATCCAGAAACCGAACAACGGTGGGCACTGGATCCTGGCGCTTACCTGACCGACAGACAGTATCTCAAAATGCTAGGCAACCCGGACATGCTGGCGCAATTCGCACATTACATCAAACAACTGATGCACGAAAAAGGCTTCACCAATGCGCAGGTCAAGGCAGTCATCTTTTGCAAATTGAATGGTCGCCCTCCTGCTCTCCTTGTCGATCCAGAGGTCGATCTGGGATCGGTGAAGAGGAGCCTGTTGGCCGCAAACTGGATTCTGCCACCGGATGGTCAACATGCAATGACTCCGCCACCAAACAGCGACTCCGCAGCTGACGACGACGATCAGTTTTTTGATCCTCAAACACTCGCAATGGAACTTGATATTGAACCATGAAAACCGATCACAGTCAAATTTCGCAACTTCCAGCAATGGCTGGTTGCGCTGTCTCCCTCCTGTTCGCCAGTGTTGTCGCTGCACAAGACGTCATCCCGGATTCCAATCTGAATCAAGCCATCCGCACTGCGCTCGGCCTGACGGTCGATGATATACTGACCTCTGGCGTGCTGCTGAATTTACACGAGCTGCATGTCAGGGCATCGATCTGCGATGACGATGGATGCCGAGTCTCACTTCCAGTGAGTGACCTCACCGGCCTGGAGAATGCAGAGAATCTTAAGGTCATCTACTTACGCGGCGGCCCAGTTGACGGACACACGATCACAGATCTCAGCCCGATTGCTGGCCTTACCGAGCTAAACGTTTTACGCCTTCCCAATGCACTGGCAGGAACTGATGATGACAAGATTGCCGCGGCTAAGATCATCGGTGAATTCAAGCAGCTTGTGTCACTGTCGCTCGAAGATGCGGGCATCGACGAACGTCATCTCACGCAGATCAGCGGGCTCGATAAACTGGAAAAACTGGACATCGACAGCAACGGAATTACCGATCTTTCGCCTATCCGTGGCCTGAGAAAAGTCAAAGAACTCGACGTCGATAAGAACCCGCTGAAGAGCCTCGCGCCCATCAGTGGATTCCAGCTTTTGCAAAATCTGGACGCCTCGCCAGGCGACGTGGATTTGCAGACGATTCCCCCACTTCGCAGTCTACGGATTCTCGACATCCAGGCAACGAACGACCTTGCGCCGCTGGCGCGCTGCTTGAAACTGGCATCTCTCACCTTTCTCGGCCCCATCCACGATCTCACGCCGCTGGCAAACCTGCCAGAGCTAAGCGCCCTCCGCTACCGTTCAAACACCCACAGACACTTCAACGGCATTACTGACCACAGTCCACTGCGACTCACTCAGCTGGACGGATCCAACATTGCCTGGATCATTGAAGGCAGTCAGGCCAATATTTTTGCACCAGGTAATGCGGCACTCTTAAACCAAGTCGGACTTGAAGAAGGTGAATTCACCACTCCTTTGCCATACGACAACAGGGATCCCATTCCCGATGGCCGTCTTCGCGGGCAATCGATGTCTCCCGGCGGCATCTTCACGGAAGGCCTCTTTGACCTCAAGGGAATCGACAATTTTCAAGCTACTGGGATCACTGCAACCGACGGCTGGATCTCCGACCTGACACCACTCCTGAAAACGGAAGGAATCGAATTCCTGAACTTCAGCAATAATTACATCAGTGACCTGTCTCAACTCACGGATCTGAACTTCACTACCCTGATTCTCAGTGGCAATCCGATCGATCCGGAAACCATCCCTGAAGCGTGGCTCTCGAACCCCAGTGTATCAATCGATTCCTACGAGGAACTGGATCCCGCTCAATTGATTCACGACCCGGCACTGCGAGAGGCCATCCGGCACAATATCGGAGCCGCACCCGATACTCCGATCGATGCTGAGATGCTCAAAGAGTTGACCTGGCTCTATGCCGAGAACTTTCGCATCCGCAGCTTGGATGGAATGGAAAACGCGATCAACCTGCGTGGAGCCGCGCTACGTAATAACATTATTAAAGACATCACGCCGGTCTCCGGCCTGGCAGCCCTGCAGTGGCTTCGCCTATCGGGAAATCCTGTCAGTCGCAGCGACGACACTAACATTGCTCAACTAAGGCAGCGCAGTGTCCGCGTCGACACTAACGAATCCGGCAGATTCTTGTCCGCCATCACTCCTGTCGATGGCATAGTCTACGCGTCAGGTTATCAGCTCACATCTGTTCGCTATCTGCAATTATTCACGAGCCTTACCGAACTGTTCCTGTCTGACAACTACCTCACCGACCTCGCCGAATTACAACATCTGGAAGACCTGGAGCGACTCCAAATCGACGGAAACATGCTCTATCTGGCAGACGACTCAACGAACCAGAATGCAATCGAATCTCTTCAGGGCCGGGGCATTGACGTGATCAGTCAGCCTCAAGATGCCGCAACTCTTGCGGCAAATACGATTGCGGACAGCAACCTGCAGCAAATTATTTCGATAGCGCTTGGGCAACCTTTCGCGGCTCCCACCTACTCAACAGAGCAGCTGGAATCCATCACCGAGATCGACTGGGCAATCCTGTTCAAATTCAACTCCATGTCACTTGAGGCCACCCATTCCATAGAGAAAATGGTCAATCTGAAATCGCTCTCATTGGAGAACGCCGGGCTGAAAGACATCGCATTCCTGCGCAATCTGACTTCACTCGAGCGATTGGATATCGACTTCAATCAAATCTCCGATCTCTCGCCACTGTCGGGACTGACGAAACTGGTTGAACTCGATCTCAATGAGAACCGGATCGAGTCCATCACCCCACTTGCAAACCTCACCGCACTGGAGGAACTCGACATCGATACCAACCGCATCACCGACATTGAACCATTGGCATCACTCTCCAAGCTCCGCGAACTCGACCTGCATCAGAATCGAATCAGCAGTCTCAGCCCACTGCAAGGGCTCGACCTTGAGCTGCTGAACATTCAACTCAATGGTCTAGATCTGGAGGATCCTGCCGTTCGCTCCGCGATCGCCCAACTTCAAGCCAGCAGTGTAAACATTGGCAACGTGCTACCACAACTCGACCTCCAGGCAAGCGTCAGTTACGATCGATTCCGCGGCGTCTTAGTCCTGAAATGGACCCCACTTGAATTGAATATTCCCACGATGATCGAAGAATACGTCGACTTCCCATCACTCCAGACCAACGCTGTCTCGGTGCTCAACGGAGTGGTAGGAAGAGAGATCACCATAGAGTTTCCGGCGCAAGGCAAGGAACGCTACTATCGAATCCGGCCACTTGGATCGCCCCATTTTTAGCGCCTCTTCTTTAGCCAGAGTGACTTAACGTGAACTCTTGTCCACAAGGCAGTCACGCCAGTTCGAAGCGATTCGCCGCATGGCGGGTGATTGACAAAGTTGCCGCGCCAAGGGATCTTTGGGTAACATGTGCAGGCAATTTAATTTCATCTCGGTCGTTACCGCGATCACGGGTCTTTCCGTCGCGGTATCTCTCAGTCAAGCAATTGACTTCACCGTCGCTTCTGCTGAAGTGACTTCTGTTCGAATGGTAGACGAAGGACTGCGAACCTTCAGCGCTGCTTCTGGAGACTTGCCCATCAGTCGATCGATTGCTGCAAACGAGTCGTTCGATTTTGATGCATTCCTCCTCTTTACCGACGAGTCAAAGGTGAACTCAGAGGAACCGCCCGGAGGTGATGTCACTCCTTACCCCATCACTGCCACAGTCACATTCTCAAGTCCCGTAGCGACAACGCTAACGTTCACGGGAGAGACCGTGGGCGAGGAAGACTTCGACGTGGTTCCTGTAGCATTTAGAGAGAACCAGGCATTGCTACTAGCCTGGGGCACTGCCAATCCCGAACTGGCGGCCTTGGCACTTGGACAGGGAAGAGTCACCTGGGATGGGCCACAAAGCTTTGATCTAGGCGACGGCTTGACCGCGATCGTCACACTGAAACCGGGAACTTATAATGAAGGCCTTCAATTGCGCGGCCCAGGAGTTGGGCAAGCTGGAAAGGTGGAAGCGGAAGTCACCGTCGAATCAGACGGCGGCCCAAGAAAGGCGTTGTTTCAGGTGAGGGATGTCACCGTCATGGGAGACATGCTGGAAGTGGTGTGGGAATCTGAACTCGACGGACTTTATCAAGTGCTGACATCAAGCGGCAGTAGCCAACTCAACTTTACGGAGGGGAGCGCCACCATCGTAGGAAAAGACGGAACCACATCGACCATGGTACCAATCCCTGCCGACGTCAGCGAAATGTATGTCCAGGTGGTCGTCCTGGTGCCGCAGTAGCCTCGCTGACTCACATTTTCCCGAGGAAAGTGTGCGGACATTTCAGGAGTTTTACGCATGATTGGGCAGAAAAAGTGCATTTCATGCCCTTGTTGTACCAAACTCCTCCATGCCCACAGATTCCCGTTCAAGCTCAAGCCCCCACAGCTGTCGTGAGATTTTCATGGCAGCGCTTGAAATTGCGGATTCGAACAAGCGTACGGAATTTATAGAAAATGCCAGCCTGGGCGATGCGAAACTGAAATCTGAGATCAATGGGTTGCTCAGCGACAGCCTCGAATTAGACGGTTTCCTGGAGGAGGCAGCGATGGAGGACGTTCGCTCCACGTCGACACTGGACGATCAATGCGGACAGCAAATTGGCCCATTCAAGCTCCTGCAAAAAATTGGCGAAGGTGGATGTGGCAGCGTCTATATGGCGGACCAGGAGACACCTGTTCGCAGGCGGGTTGCGTTGAAGATCATCAAGCTGGGAATGGACACGCGTAGCGTGATCGCGCGGTTCGAATCCGAGCGTCAGGCACTGGCCATGATGGAGCACGGGAATATTGCCCGAATTCTAGATGCAGGAGCGACCGACAGCGGCCGCCCTTACTTTGTCATGGAATTGGTGCGCGGGATTTCGATAACGGATTATGCCGATCAGGAAAACCTCACCGCAGCTGAGCGCCTGACACTATTCAGTCAAGTCTGTAGCGCCATTCAACATGCGCATCAGAAGGGCATCATTCATCGGGACATCAAGCCTTCCAATATCCTCGTCACCTTGCACGACGGTGTCCCAGTTCCTAAGATCATCGACTTCGGCATTGCCAAAGCGACCGAACAACGGTTGACGGATAAGACACTGTTCACCGAGTATCAGGCGTTCATTGGCACTCCAGCTTACATGAGCCCGGAACAAGCGGAAATGAGCGGGCTCGACGTTGACACCCGAAGTGACATCTACTCGCTCGGAGTCTTGCTGTATGAATTGATGGTCGGCAGAACTCCCTTCGATGCGGAAACGCTGCGTGCCGCTGGACTCGACGAGTGCAGGCGTGTGATTCGCGAAGTCGAGCCTTCACCACCGTCGACGCGATTGGCAACGATGCCGGATTCTGAGCAAACTCAGATAGCAGGACAACGACGCACGAGTACGGCGCATCTCAACCACTTGCTGAGCGGAGATCTGGATTGGATCGCAATGAAGTGCCTGGAAAAGGACCGGCGGCGACGCTACGCAACCGTGAACGATCTGATCCAGGATATTCAGCGCCACTGCGACGGGGAGATCGTGCTGGCGCGTCCTCCCAGTCCGCTGTATCGACTGCAGAAATTCACCCTGCGCCACCGTGGCGCTGTCACCGCTGCCGCCTGTCTCGTATTGACATTGTTAGGAGGAATCGCGGTGAGCACATGGCAAATGCTGCGTGCCCGTGCAGCGGAACAAGCTGCGCACGTAGCGGAAGCCAATCAGGCGAGCCTCCTGGTAAAGGCGGAAGAAGGCTGGGAGAAAGCCCTGAGCAACGAGCATGCGACTCAACTCAACAGCTACATCGCTGATATCAACCTGACAAATCACGCACTGAACGAGGGCAACTTTGGACGTGCCTTGCAGTTAATAGGCAAGCATCGTCCTGCTCCGCAAGATAGTACCGCATATGACTTTCGTAGTTTTGAGTGGCGTTACCTGGCCGGCCTTTGCAGGGGTGATGCACATATCAGATTCCCTCACCAGCAGGAAGCCATTGAGTCCGTCAGTTTCTCACCCGACGGAGCTCTTCTGGCAGCAGGAACCTCAGACCAAGTTCAATTCTGGGACGTGCGCAGCCAAAACCTGGTGACGACTTTGCCAACGGCCGCGCAGGCAATCATCTTTCTTTCAGATGGAAGCGAATTTGTCACCGCTTCACGGGATTCCGTCAAAATCTGGCGCACCGCCACCTTTTCCCTGCGAACGGAATTCGAAGACCAGAGAAGTCCCATTTCCATTTCCTCAGATGGCACACGACTAGTCACAAGCAATCAACAAGGACTCGCCATTTGGGATACAACGTCATGGGAAATAGTGAACAATCATGCAGGCGTTCGCGCCCCAATGGCATTGTCTCCAGATGGCAGGCGACTAGCGACAAGTTCGCGTGATGGAGTGCGAGTAGCACATGCAGATACAGGCGAAGAAATCTGTATCCTTGAGCAATCGATCCACCTTTCATCTAAAACAATCTCGTTCTCTACAGATGGTCGTCATGTTGTCGCGCCGAGAAACAAAATGTCGGACAAAGGAGTATTTGTTGTCGGAATTTGGGATGCAGAGACGGGACAGGAGGCTGGCACGATGCCGAGCAACTCACAGCCGACGCAACATACTGGCGTGATCTCCAATCTCGCCTTTTCGTCTGATGGCTCAACGCTAGCAACGGGCAGCTGGGATCACTCCATCAGGCTCTGGAACTATGCGCGCATGTCCCATTTCGCTACTCTTCGAGGTCAGTCCAACGAGGTCTGGTCACTGGCATTTTCACCTGACGGACAATCGATTGCTGCCGGGAGCAAGGACGGCTCACTGACTCTATGGCCTGCCCAGCAGACAGACACTGCCAACGTAATCCCAGGCCGCTGGCAACCACTCACTTTCAGTGCAGACGGTCAAAAGCTCGTGGCTCTCAATCCAGACGGTGCTATCGATTTTTTTAACCTGAAGTCAAAGCAATCGACGCGCTCGCTTAAGCTTGAACAAAAGGCGCCATCCGCTCGTAAATCGCACACTCGGTTCGCCGTCGCCATAAGCGATAATCTAACCACACTGGCGCACGGCCTCGATGATGGCACTGTTCGAATCTGGAATACCGAGACTCGCAACTCCTTCACTTTAAAGACATCCACTGCTCGCATCAGCACTATCGCCCTCTCGCCAGATGGCTATCACCTCGTCGCTGGCAGCCGCAGACAACCAATGACCATCTGGGATTTGCGCAATCCAGATTCGACGACACCAGTCGTCAGCACAGATGCGGAGCACGCATTATTCTCAAAAGATGGCAGCACACTGATCACTCTACGTGGTCACGGAAAAACTGCAGACGTGTGGGATCCTGACACTTTCTCATTACGCCTCAGTTTCTCTATTTCCCCAAGGCCTGGTTCAAGCATAGCACTTTCGCCTGATGGTTCCATTCTCGCAACCACTGCAAATGTCGGCGACTCAAACAATGCCATCAAACTCTGGAGCACAAATGACGGCGCACTCCTTGGAGAATGCCTGGGGCACAAGCAAGGCGTCTGGTCAGTCGCCTTTTCTCCCAATGGGAAGACTCTCGCCACATCCAGTGACGACAGCACGTTGAAGTTCTGGAATGTCGCAACTCAACAGGAACTCCTGTCCATCCGCCGCATCGGGACAACGCTGACCGATCTAACATTCTCCCCTGACGGCCAATGGCTGGTCGCTTCAACCTCTCCGTTTGCCACACAAGGTGAGCTTCGCTTCTTCAGGTCGCCAAGCTTTCAAGAAATCGACGATTGGCTTGTACCCAGAATCTGAATCCCCTGCCCACAAACTGCCCACAAACTATCCACATACGAACCATGACCAAAAAACCACTCTTCATTGCCGCCATTCTGACCTCCTCGGCCGCTGCTTTCGGCCTGGGATGGCAACTTAAACCATCTACGGCGGCCCTGAGCACCAATGCGCCGACGGCTGGAACAGCAGGTGTAGTTCAAATCACTGATACGACAAATTCTGCCGTCACTTCAGAAGGTGGAGCAGTCCGAAAATCGACTAACTCTGAAGGTGCCTTCGCAACATTCATGCGCTCAGGCACGATCACTGCAGAAAAAATGGGCGCTGCGGTGAAACGAGTGATGGATGAGAATGATCCGCTCAAGAAACGCGCCCTCTTTACCGAACTCCTGGCCGAATTGACTCCTGAAAACGCGGTTGCTGCCTATGATGCAATCAGAGAGAATTCCCGTGGCCGAGGTGGACGTGGCGGATGGGGAAATGGCGACGGCGATGACACGAGACTACTCCTCAATGCCTGGGGACGAATCGATGGAGCAGGTGCCATCGCCGAGCTCCAGGCGCGCGAAGAGAAACGAAAAGCCGAAGCCAAAGCGAATGGTGAAGACCCCAACGGACGCCGCGGCGGCAGAGACGGCGGCGGCACCTTTGACATGTATTCCATTGTCAATGGCTGGGCCACGGTGGACTCCAGCGCTGCATCCGAATTCGTCACGTCAATCGAAGATGATCGTCAGCGAGGCATGCTCGCAAATGGAGTAGTCCAGGGCCTGCTGGTCAACGGCGTGGACGACGCGCTTTCGTTCGTCACCAATTTGCCTGCAGATGACGAAAGTCGCAGCCGCCATATGTCAACGATCGCTGGTGAAATGATGGAACAAGGAGCACAAGCAGCAGCAAACTGGGTTTCAAGCATCACCGATGACGACCTCAAAGGAGGTGCCATGAATCGGATAGCAGAATCCTACGCCCGTGAAGACATCGAAGGCGCAGTCTCCTGGATCACAGAACATGCTGGGAACGATTATGCAAATCGTGCCGTAGGTGACGTTGCCGAACGCTGGGCTGAATCTGATCCACAAGCCGTCATTGATTGGGCTTCCAATCTACCTGAAAGTGCACAGGCAGGCGCTTTCGAAGAAGCCTTGGATGAATGGACAGAGAAAGATCCCGTGGCTGCCAGCGAATATCTTGCCCAGATGCCAGACTCAGCTGCTAAAAATTCTGCGATCGAGGGATTTGCCACCGAGCTTGCCGACAGCGATGGAGAGTCCGCCGTGACCTGGGCCCAAACCATCACCGATACGGATCTTCGCGACCAGACGATCCAGCGTGTCGCCCGAGACTGGTATCAACAAGACCAGGAAGCCGCATCCACCTGGCTGCTCTCCAGCGGACTGCCAGAAGAAACCATTACAAACATCGCAAAACCATCGGAGCGCGGACGTGGTGGATGGGACAGAAGAGGCGGAAGGTAGTCAGTCACATCTGTCTACTGATCCCGAGAGTCTTCGATCGCACGCTTCAGCCACACCCGGGCATACGTCCACATGGCTTCGGCCGTGCGCTTCTTCATACCCAATGCATCAGCGGCTTCGTCCATTGTCATTCCCACAAAGTAGCGCAGCTTGACCAGTTGAGCCGCCTTCGGATCTTCATCCGCCAGCTCATCCAGCGCATCATCAACGGCGAGTAATTCATCTGGCTGAGCTGTCAGCACGATTTCTGAATTATCGTCCCACTCTTCTGTTGCAGCACCGCCTCCCCGCTTTGCCGCGTGTTTTTTGCGCGCATGATCCACCAGGATTCGTCGCATGGCTTCTGCCGCAGCGCCAAAAAAATGCTCCCGGCTTTCCCATCCGAGTTCGTTCGAACTAGCGAGTCGCATCCATGCTTCGTGCACCAATGCCGTTGCTTGCAGTGTGTGGCCAGCCGATTCGTGCGCCATTTTTGCGGAAGCCATCTTACGCAATTCGCCGTAGACCACTGGCAACAATTGTTCAGGACGAGCATCTCCTTTCTCGATGGTGCGCAGCAAATGGGTTACATCATCCATGATGTCCCATGCTGACTCATCCATCGTCAATGTCCAACTCTGACTGGCTGCGGCAACAAATTGAGAACAAAAAAATATTAACAATCTCTGCGGACTCCAGCAGCAGTCTACGCATGAATAGGTGATACGTATCCGCAATTAAATGGGCAGTCCGGTTTCAATCAAGGGTTTCCGGGCTGTCCATTCTTTTGCAGGGATTCTATTTCTTTGCTTTCAAGAGAACATCGCTGATCAGAATTGGCTTTCCTCCTGCGCGCTTGCTTTCATCAGCCGCCTCCATGAAGGCAAACATCTCCAGAGTCTCCGCTGCAGAAACGGGCACGGCACCTGTTCGAAAGAACTCCGCAATTTCCTGCACTAACGGCTCGTAGCCGGTGAAACTTCCGCCGTGCACGATTGCTTTGCTACCAAAGACAGTCGCCCCAAAAGCAGTCATTCCAGTTCGCAATCCGCGAAATGTCCCGATCCGGCCGTCGCTCCAAATTCCTGTAACCACATCTGCACCTTCGGTATGAGTGCGACTAACACTCACACATCCTGGCCCCATGATCGTGAACAGAGACTCAACGCCGTGGATTCCATAGTAAAAGAGATCAGGCATGGTGTCATGGATCTTGCAGGGACTCCACGCCACACAACCCAGCACATCTCCCACATCATCACGCTGCCGTAACCCGGCGACATCTGTTGAAAAACGCAGTGCTGAACTCGAAAAACACGGCACGCCATGCTTTTTCGCCAATTCGAATATGGCGACAGCATCCGCCAATGATCCGGCCACAGGCTTGTCGATGAACAGTCGCTTGCCAGCTTCAATCACCGGCCGTGCCTCATTCAAGTGCGACCGCCCGTCCACGGATTCCAGCATCACCACATCAACCTTCTCCAGGAGCGCCGAAATGGAATCTACAATCTCGACGCCCATTTCATCGCGCAGCTGATTCGTATAGCCCTCCACACGTTCGACACTGTCAAGCAAGTCACTGCCTCCTGGAAAGCCTGCCACCACTTGCACATTCGCCAGCTCACCTGTCGCATCAGGAGCATTGATGATCTTGGTGAATGCAATGACGTGAGAAGTATCGAGTCCGATCATGCCGATGCGAATGGGTTTCGTCATCTTGTCAGCATCGCCGACCATCAGCGGTTTTCGCAAGCCTTCTTTATGCGCAAAAACCGCGGCGATTTCATTATCTGTAAGGGCACGATCAAAGCAGGCCAGATCATCCATCAACCCCTGATAGTTGAGGCCAATGTAGAGACGTTTCTCCTCGTCCTTTCCCCAGGTGAACATCTGGTTCCATCCCTCAATACTCCCCTGTCGTTTTCCATCGAGATAAAACGCAGCAATGCCCTCCTTGTCATTGTTGTTAAATTTTTCCCAGGTAAAAGCAACATGCGTCCATTTATCACGAGCAAATGGGGGATCTAGTACTTTCAATAGTGGACGCATCTCATCCGCCACATCCTTCTTGTCAGGATTCCACACTGCCAGATCTGGATACACGCCCAATCTGAAATCGCGCGGCGATCCCTCTTTGTTAAAATCAATGAACATCGCACCATCATTCCAGGCGCGAGTCGTGAGCTGAATCGGATCGTTAAACCCCGGATCCAGATCCGCACTATCCAGCCGCAACCAGACCGACACCGTGCCCATCCAGTCCTTCGTCACGTACGGCACATTGTCTTCTGCTTTGTAGAACAACCAGGGGGCATCGCGTTCCGCAAACTTCAGCGCGCCACTGCCACCAAGCCCTTCTTCCGTCACTAGAGTCGTCTTACCATCCGTGTGCATCCCAGCAGTCGACGGATGGTCGTTGCCCTTCGTCAGCGTGTAGAGCGTGGCATCGCCAGCAGCATAGTCAGCATCGGTTTTGCCATCAAACGCTGAAAGAAACGTCAGCGATTCTTTCAGACTTTCGTCGGCAACGGAATTCGCATGTGTGATCATCAAGCTGAGCGCAATCGCCAGACCAGAACGCATAAATTGAGTATACTGCATGCAGGGAGACTAGGCCGGACAATTGCGCACAGGGAAGCCAAATTGCGCAGGTCGATCGACTTTCTAGTTCTCTCTGGGGCGAGCGCTGCTATACTCGGAAGTCTTATGCAATTACGCACGACTCTGTTGATCACGTTTTTACTGGTCGCCTGCACCGCATGCACGCAGTTTCCCTCGACACCTGCTCCAATCGAAGTTCGTGCAGCAGAACCTGTAGCGCCTAACGCCATTGTGCCCGGGGCCAGTTGGGATCTCACGAACGACTACGCCAGACTACTGGCAGGGATGCCAGCTGGCGCAGATTCTCCCTACCGTGAGTTCAGGGAGTCGCCGGCATGGCAGGATCATCGCTGGAAAATGAACAGCCTCTGGGAGCGGGTCGACGAACAACGCCTCGGGAAAATTCGTTCCTGGCGCCAGCAAGAACTGGGCGGGCTGACGTCTCACCCCCTGGTGTTTTATCCCTTCAGCGGCCCGGATGTGCTGTTCGCCGATGCCTTTTTTCCCAATGCGCGAACGTATGTTCTCTGCGGCCTGGAATCTCCTGATCTCATGCCGCGCTTTGAAGATCTTCGTGAAGGAGAACGCGAAGGCGTCTTGACTGGATTGCACGGTTCCCTGACAACCATTCTAAATTTCAGCTACTTCATCACCAAAGACATGAAGGTCGATCTGAAACGCACGCGCATGAGTGGCGTCCTGCCATTGATGTCGATCTTCCTCGCACGTACCGGCTATCGTATCAACCGTGTGGAAACCATCGGCCTGAGTCCCAGCGGGGCAGTCGTGCAGGGCGACACTGGTCTCAGAATTTCCTGCATGGAACGCCGCGGTGGCAAGGGCACGACCATCTACTATTTCAAAGAAGACCTGGGCAATGGCAACTTGAGAGACAACCCGCGACTGCTGCACTTTCTAGCCAATCAGGGGACGCCGGTCACCTACTTAAAAAGCGCCTCCTATCTCCTGCACGAACCAAACTTCTCCACTGTTCGCGACACCATCCTTGACCGCAGTGTCGCCATCTTGCAGGACGACTCTGGCATTCCCCTTCAGGCATTCGACCGAGGTCGCTGGGCACTCACTTTTTACGGCAACTATTCCGGAGTGTTAGACATCTTTCAGAAATACTATCAGCAAGATCTAGCGGAGGTCTATCGCACCCGAAGCGGCGACATTCGTCCGATGAATTTCGGAGTTGGATATAAGTTTAATCCAGACGAGTCAGCACAAATTCTCGCGAGACGATTGAGATAGCCGGGATCATTGGCTGCTTCTGATCGACTGTCAGCCACCTAGGATTCAAAGAAAACAACGCCCTTGCTTTTTCGCATGTCCCCTTGCGAGCGAGGCCATTCGTGACTAATCTGTCACCAGGTGTCAGCTCTTGGAATACCCACCTCTTGCCCCAGTTATCTATGAAAATTTCTCATCTCATTCCGTCGTTCTCGCAGACAGCAGCCATGATTTTCTGCACGACGATGACCGTCACTGCGAAAGACTGGACACAGTGGCGAGGTGAACAACGGCAAGGGCATTCATCTGATACGGAATTGTTAAAGGCCTGGCCTAAGGAAGGGCCAAAACGCGTCTGGCTGTTCGAGAACAGCGGCAAAGGATACTCCGGCCCATCCATTGCCAGCGGCAAGATCTTCATCATGGGGACGCGGGAAGACATGACGCAATTGATCTGCTTGAACGAGGCGGACGGTAAAGAACTTTGGTCAACTGACCTGGATGTCGTCTACAGTAACCGCTGGGGCGATGGCCCGAGATCGACGCCAACAGTCGATGGTGATTTAGTCTATGCCCTGAGCGGTAAAGGCTCGCTCATCTGCGCCAAAATTTCAGATGGCTCGGTCGTTTGGAAAAAGAACCTGGTCAAAGACTTTGACGGCGAAGTGCAAAGCTGGGGCTACACTGAGTCGGTTCTCATTGATGGCGACCGATTGATCTGCACACCGGGTGGAAAGAAAGGTGCGATCATCGCCCTCAACAAGCAATCAGGCGATCTCGCCTGGGCTTCTTCGGGCCTCACAGACAACGCACAATACTCATCTCCGATCGTTATCGAACACGACGGCAGACGCCAATACGCGCAGCTCTTTATGAAGACTCTCGCCGGAGTCGATGCTGAAAACGGCAAACTGCTCTGGCAGACATCTTTCCCTGGTAGAACAGCAGTGATTCCTACTCCTATCTATGCAGATGGAAAGGTCTACGTCACCGCTGGCTATGGAGCCGGCTGTAAGCAGATAAAGCTAGGCAAAGAGGAACCCGATGTCGTTTACGAGAACGAGGAAATGGTCAACCACCACGGCGGCGTCATTCTGATCGACGGCCATCTTTACGGTCATTCAGATAAAGGCGGCTGGACTTGCCAGAATTTTGAAACGGGCGAAGCCGTATGGAAAAATGATGGCGTAGGTAAAGGTGCGATCGCCTATGCTGACGGAATGCTCTATTGTCTGAGCGAAAAATCCGGCACTGTCGCACTCATTGAAGCCACAACGGAAGGCTGGAAGGAACACGGACGTTTCCAACTTGATCCCCAGACCAAGATCCGCAGCAAGCACGGGAAAATCTGGACTCACCCAGTCATCGCCAATGGCCGATTGTATCTGCGCGATCAAGATCTGTTCTTCAGCTTCGACGTAAAAGGATAGACCAGCGATCACCCATTGCCCTCCCACTGCTCATTGCTCATTGCGCACATTCTCCGATGGATATCCAGGAACCTACCACCGATTCAACCGAAAACTCTAACCAATTGCCGTGCCTCAGCTTTGAGGAGGCCCGCGTTCTCGGTTGCCTTCTTGAGAAGGAGATGACAACCCCGGAGTATTATCCGATGACACTTAACTCTCTGGTGGCAGCGTGCAATCAGAAGAGCAACCGCAATCCGGTCACTGAATTCGACGAAGCAACAGTCGAAGATGGCATCGCTGGCCTCCGCCGCAGCAAGCTCGCTGTCATGGTGTCAATGTCAGGATCGCGCGTGCCAAAGTTCAAACACTCAACCGACATTGCCTGCGGCAGCCTGGGCCGTGAGCAATTGGCTGTCATCGCAGTCATGCTCTTACGTGGACCACAGACGACGGGCGAATTGCGCACGCGCACAGAACGTATGTTCCGGTTTGTAGAACTTGCCGATGTCGAAGAAACTCTGGAAAGCTTGATCGAACGCCCCTACGGAAACCTGGCCAAAATGCTCCCTCCTGGTGGAGGACGAAAAGCAAAAACTTTTACACACCTCCTATGCGGAGATGTCAAAAACGCTCCAGCAGGAAACGCCTCCGCACCCGCAACTCCAGCCGCCGTCAACGCTTCCACCTCCACCGGATGGCGCGACACAATGGAAGCAGAAATCAAAGAACTGCACGAACAAGTCTCCACACTTCGAAAAGAACTGGACGAGTTCCGGCAGCAATTTTCTTGATTCTTAAGATAAGACTCGGCACGGCATGAGCGACGTCGTCAGCCCACTCACAAAATAGCGAGGTGCGTTATTAAGAGAAAGACTCTCCCCCCCCCCCCAAGGAGCGGCGACATTCCTGTCGCCGACAAAGAATCAAGCTCAAAGCCTGCAGAAGCGACAGGAATGTCGCCTTTCCTTGATCAGGATCCACTTCCCCCCACGCCGGACTTTCAACACTCTGGCCTATGAGTCAGCAATTCCGACTGACGCTTCGCTATCATTTTACCCAGGACGGCGCTGCGTTTGCCCAGGCTTTTTATATATGATGATACGAAGAGGGCTGCCGCACTCCACAGCATTCTTTCGAGAAACTTGCGCCATTCTGGACTAGCCTGAAGCGGTCGGTAAATTCCTCGAAAATTTGTTTCAGTGAGAGCTTACGAGCGACGACGACGCATTGCCAGTCCAATACTTGCCAGCGTAAGCAACATTGCCGAGGAAGGCTCTGGAATGGCTGAGCCGGCGGCCCCAAGTCCCGTCACTTCATTTACAGTAAGAGCACCATCATAGATCGCAAGAGCTCCGACATTGAGCGGGGCATTGTCGCCATCATTGTCGGTAAAAAAGTAGATGGAAGGGTCCAAGGAGAAACGATTGTCGAGGGCCGAATCAACCGGATGAGAGAAGAATAATGCCCCATCGAGGTAAGCATTCACATCATTGCCTGCGAGCGAAAGATCAACTGTGAGCACAAACCGGGTCCAACTTGTCTCATCAATCGGCCCATTCGAATAAGTGAGATCCCCTACGCCGATATGGTCATTGTTGGGGCGGATAAAATATTCACCATCACCCTCATTGCTGGTATTGGTCTGAAAGATTGTCCTCCAAGAGTCACGACTTGATGCGGGCGAGAAAATATCAGCAACAATGGTGTACTGATTCACGAACTCGCCACCACCATTTCCTAGAATACCATGTGCAGCCGAGATGCGGTTGTCACTGGTGTTGGGTGCAGTGGTAATCGTGCCGCTGAGCAGAGATCCACCATCGTCTGCGAGTGAAGCTGAATGAGTGGGTGCGCTACCCTCAAATGCCAGGTTAGCGCCAACAGTGGCCTGGGCAGGATTTGCAGCATTATCAAATTCCCACAATCCCACAAGAGTAGCAGCATTGAGAGATGCCACAGTGGAAACCGCAATTGTAAGTGCGGTAATGGCAATGGCAGGCAACATTGGTCGGTTTTTCATAGGTGATTATTTTGCGGAGAGCTTCGTATGTTTTTTACAATATTGCAAGAATCAAGTTTGGGCAGTCTACTACTTTCCTCTTCTACCTAAGTCCCTTATTTTGATTTTTCATAAAATCTGAAATTGGTCGCGATCGATCGTTTTCTGCTGACTGGTTATCTTGGACGTGCCTAACGATGATATCGCCGTTTCCGAATTCTCCCAAGCAAAAAAGCCTGTCTGCGACCAGCGCAGACAGGCATTTAAAAAATCTCCTTCAGATTTGGAATCTGCAGAGCCTGAGAGGCAGTAGAACCCCTCTATCGGCGGCGGCGCAGGGCAATGAATGAAAAACCGAGCAGCGAAAGAAGCGCTGAAGAAGGCTCAGGAACTGCGTCTACTTCAACTGAGAAAGCGTAAGACCGGCCGAGATTCGCATGTCCAAAACCATCAACAGTCCCACCCACTACGGCCTGACTGATAAGTCCGTCTGCATTGTTGTCATGATCGACCGTAGATCCGCTGGCGAGATTCGTTTTGATGGGGTTCTGGCTTCCTGCTCCCGCAGGATTTGTGATTCCGGCGTAGACTTCAGTCGACTCGCTGAGTGTGAACTGGTTCGATCCACCAAAAGCAGTGGTAACGTCGACATCAAGTGAGGTGACATCAATTTGATCCCCGACTCCCAGAATTTCATACGTATCTGGCGCAGTCAGCTTTGCAAGATAGGGAATAACACTTCCTGTCTGTCCTGCTTGATACGAGAAATTCGCAATCGTGTAGACACCGGCAGCCAAAGTTGCGGTGAAAGAATCATCTAAATTCTGACGGCTCTGATCCGTAGTGCCATCAGTCGACGTATCCACCCCGTTATTCGCTCCAGCGAGGTTCAGAATGCCGGGGCCGGCACCGATAATAGTGGCTGCATCAGCGTTTACTCCCAAGCCAATGGCGATGGATACAGAAATGATGGAATTTGTGAATGCTTTCATTTGCTAATTTGATAAAATCAATGGTGATCGGAAAGCTAAAGGATTGCAGAGATAACTGCAAGAAAAACTACCGCTGATTAACGATTCCGTAAGGTGGTGGCGTGGGAGCGCGGAGCGTGCTTAAAATCAGGGGAAACGCGTACATTCCGTCGCGTTCGGACCGCCGGGCATGTTCGCAGCGCCATTCTCCGTGCTCTGAGGGCACGAAAATTGCCACGATCACGACGCGTGCCGACGTCCGTGAGGCTCCGGTCTGGCAAGTGCAAACGGGCGCAGCTGAGCTCCGCGATCGAGCGGATCACGATCAAAAGAGGGATTTTTCCGTAGGTGTTATGTTGTTGCGGTGGTGAGGTTGGGGGCGGCCACCAGTTTCCGCAACGCAGACTTGCTGCCATCAGTTTGGCAAAGTAAATCACGGTGCGGTTCTGCCGCTGCGCGGGCTTGAGATTGCGCTTGTGAAAGCAATGAAAAATGGCGTGTGCCATGAACAGCATGAGCCACAGAACGAGGATGCTGTTCGTGTGATGATGAAAGTAGTGATTGGCATGCCAGTGCGTGATCAACTCATTGAAGCCTTCGTTTTCGATCTTCCATCGGTCATGCCCTAACAGACCCACTATTTCGCTGGATGTCAGTGGCTGCTCTACCCAAAACCAATCACTCACAGATTTTGTCGTCTCCCATCGTCCGGCGATTCGCTCATTTCGCATCGTTTCCTCGTGCGACCAGACCGAATTGTAGCGCGGCGTTAGTGATACTTTACGTCAACGAAAAAAGCCACGTCCCTATTTTTAAATTGCTGAGGTGACAGTGTTAGAAGTTCTGAACTATTCGTGACTTCTTTCGTCACCGCCTGGCCCGGCTATTCAGGAACGACCGCATCCACTTCGACACGGCGATTGCGACGGCGGCCAGCTTCTGTGGCGTTATCACCAATCGGCTGCGCCGGGCCAATCCCTTTGTAGCCGATGCTGTCACCTGCGATGCCGTTTTTGATCAGAAAGTCTGCTAATCCTTTGGCGCGACTCTGACTGAGACGCTTATTGCTTTCAAGTGAGCCAATGGCGCAGGTGTGGCCCGTAATAGTAAATTTGGCGGTGGGATACTGCGCGATGATAGACTTTGCCTGCTTCAGTATCCTGGCCTGCTCATCTTCGATCGACGCCGAATTCAGGGCATACCAGATAGGGTCAATTCTGAGCAGCTGGGCCTTAACATCGAGCGCTGCTCTGAGAGCATTCGCTTTGTCATCTCTCGCTTTGCCAAGGGCGCTTTCCAATTCTTTGATGCGGGTCAATGCTCCTGAGTAAGCGGTGTCGACGCTCTTCACTTTGCCGGCCAGATTCGCTACGGCTCCCTCAGACTCTTCCAGTGCCTGCTGATATTGGATGGCCTTCTGCTTTTCATCGGCAACCTTCGACTGAAACGATGCCGCTTCTGCCAATGCCTTATGCAAAGCCGCGTTACCCTCACCTTTCAGCTTAGCTAATTCAGCGTGCAGCACTTTAACATCATTGGATGCGGACTCCAATTCGTTCACCTGTTTTTCTCTCTCTGCCATTTTTGCCAACACCATTTCTAACTGGTTCTGACAGGCAGATTCCTGATTCACTAATTTTTCCTTTAGAGCAATCGTTTCACTGTTCAGCAGCGTTGCCTTATCGAGCTCAATAGCCAGGTAATCCCGCTGCATCGTCGCTTCTTCAAGTTCCCCTTTCATTGCCACCAATTCTTCAGCAAGCTTCTTCGATGTTTCAATTTCCTCTGACTGTTTCGCCAGCAATTCTCCCATCGCCAGCGCATTCTTCTCAGCAGCCAATCGCGCAACATCAATACGGTCGCGCTCCATCACGATGTCAATCAGCTTCCGTTTCAAAGCAGCAACGTCATCAGCATGCGAGACGCGGGCAGTCTTTTCTTCCTCTACTAATTGATTCAATGTTCCGATCTGTTGGTCGAGCGCCACCTTTTCGGTTCTCAATTGACTGAGAACATCTGTGGCTTCCTCAGCTGCAGATTCAGCGTTTTTCCGCTCATCGATTGCCATCTGCAACCGGTTGTCGACTTCGCCCAATCGGGTATTCGCTATGACCAACATCTGCTGCTTATCATTGAGTTGCTGCTCGAATGCCATCTCCTTTTCCGAGAGGAGCATGCGAAATTCCTGCTCCTTGCGGGTGATTTCGAAACGCAACCGATCCAACTCCAGGGCCGCCTCATGGAACGCACTTTCAGCGTTCTGCTGCGCACTGATGGCCTCCACCCGGGCGCCACTCAACTGCTGCACGACGGTCAATGCACTGTCGGTAGCGACACTTGAGCGTTCCCTCTCCTGCTCCAGTCGTGCCAAGTGATCTTCCGCTTCCTTCCGCTTAACCTTCAACTCGTCCAGATCGTTAAGTTTGCGCCGCAGCTCTTCTGCCTGCTTTTCAACACCTTCAAAATCTCCCTTCAGTTTTAACAATGCCTTCTCAGCAGCGCGACGTGCAGTGGTATCTTTCGTGCGTAAGTCAAGCAACTCACTGATGAACGTTGCCGCATCTTTCAGCGCTGCCTCAGCCTGCAACTTCGTTCCTTTCACATTCTCAGTATAGGAACGAATGTGATCGATCTCTGCTGCCTTGTCTTCAAGCACAGCGATGCGCGCACGGGCAGACGCTAATTCTTTGCCAATCTCCGCTCGCAGCTTCGATTCTGCGAGTCCGCGCTTTTGCACCTTCTCCAGCTCCGACTTGAGATCAGAAGCACGTCCTTCAAATGTCACTTTCTGTTCCTGCACCTCTTGCGCAGCAGCCGCGAGCGACTGGATCGACTTCCTGCCTTCAGCGATCGTACTATCGCGCGCCTGAAGCTCATTGGTAAAATCGGCACGCAGCTTTTCAGTCTCGGCCAGCAACTTCTGCTGCGCTGCGGCTGAATCCTTTTGCTCAGCAGCACGCTTACTCAGCAGAGACTTCAAGAAGACAGCAGATCCCAGGAGTGTTTCCTTCGTTTCATTGCCCTTACTTTCTGCATCCACCAGCAAGGCATCCAATTTGCCCACATCGTCCGTTCTTTTCGCTACCTCTTCACGCAAACGCGCCAGATGTCCCTGCAACTCACTTACGCGTTTTAGTTCTGCGGCCAGTGCCGCCTGCAACGTTTCCCGTTCGCCTGTGAGCGATTCGCGGTCGCCTGTGAGCGATTTCAATTGCACGGACAACTGCTGGGTGGCTGCATTGGCAGCATCAAGAGCCTGCCTGCGCGCTTCCAATTCTTTGGTCAATGTCGCCAGCTGTTTCTCGGTTTCCGCCTTCACCACCAGCGCGGCCTTTCTTGCGTCCTTCTCGGTCTTCATTTCCGATCGCACAGATGCCAACTCCGATTTCTGCTTGTCACTGGAGGCCGTTAACTCGGCGATCCGCAGATCACAGGCATCCTTTGCAGCGAGCAGGTCACGGATTACTTTATTCGATTCCTCAAGCGCTTCCTTTGCGATCCCCCGCTGGGACTCCAGCTCCTTAAAATCAACGCGCAGCTTCTTCAATTCTGCGGTGCGCTCAGCGAGCACTTGCTCGCTGGTGTCAAACTTCGTCGTCAGGGCTGCGTTTGCGGCATTTGCTGCTTCCAGTGATGCCGCCAACTCTGCCAGCTTCCGATCCGCACTTCCCTTTTCGGTCTTAAGCGTCGCCAGGACAGCGGCTACAGTCGTGGCATTGCGCGCTGCATCACTGGTTGCTTTTTTCTGCTGTTCCAGCGAAACCGTCAATTTGCTCACTTGATCACGGGCGGCCATCAGTGCCTTTTGCTCAACGGAACGATTGCTCTTCTCCGCTTGCAATAGCTTGTCCAAATCCGCAAGCTGCACCTGCTGGCCATTTTGCTTCTCTACGACCTGGCCGAGCATATCTGCCGTGTCCTTCAAAGTGGACTCAACCGACAACTTACCACTCAATAGATTTGATGACGATTTCTGTGCTAATGTGAGTGCAGATTGACTTTCCTTCAGTCGACTTGTAACCATGGCCAATTGTTTTTCCAGCGAACGAATGCGTCCCTCGGCATTGGCAAGCGTGCGGCCAGCGGCACCACCTTTTGACTTCTCTTGAGTGAGCATTTGCCGAGCGTCGCTGAGCTGTGATTTGAAACGATCCTGACCGGCTAACAATTCGCGAATGACTTCGCCTGCTTCGGTGAGTGCACGCTCAGCCGCTACGCGACTACGTTGCTCACCTTTCTGTTCGAGCAACAACTGGTTGATGTAGGCACCAGCGTCAACAAACGCATTCTGCCTCGAATCAACTCCCGCCTGCGCCTCAGCCAGCCTTCCCTGCAGGGCGTTCAACTCGGCATCTTTGGCTGCGAGTTGCGACTCGTAGGAATGCCGCTGCGCTTCCAGTTGATCCGCAAGTGCAGCGATTTCTTTGTCTGCGGCAGCTTTCTCATCGCGCAATTTTGCCAGTGTCTCTGCAGCACTGCGCAGCTTTCCTCCCAACGAATCTGCCACCTTGTTTCCCGTGGAAAGTTCTTCTTTCAGCTTTGCGAGATTCTTCTCCGCCTGCTCACAGGCAGCCTTAATTTCTTTGCTGATAACTTGATCCGAGGTGACTTGTTTGCGCAGGGAATCACGCTCTTTTTCTGCGGCCAGCTTCTCAGCCAGCGCCTTTTCCAGCGTGGCACTCAGTGATTTTTCGGCTTTTCCCTCGGCTTCTTTCTGAGTGGCAACTGCCGATTCCAGTTTTGCCTGGGCATCTTTGCGCTGCACCATCAGCTGCTGGATCATGGTTCCGGCATTGATCAATTCTTGAATCGCTTTGTCCTTTTCACGTTTCAATTTTTCATGCTGATCGGTCAGTGCCGCTGCCTTAGCCACTTGCTTTTCGAGCAGCTCAATTCGCTCCTTTGAGGCCCTGTCATGATTGCGGTCGTGCAGCTTTCGCTTCAACTCACTGATTTCGGTGAGCGCGGCTTCCTTCTCCGCATTCAGTTTCGCTATCGCCTTCTCACTTTCTGCCTGCGTCTTCTTTGCCACGGTCAAATCGCTCATTTGAGCCACAATCTTCGCTTCCGCCTTCTCTTTTAACTTCCGGTCACGCTTCATCAGTGCGAATGCCGAGTTCAAATCCTTCCTTGCCTGCACAAGCTCACTCTTGTGCTTTTCCACCGACTTGGTCAGTTCCTTTTTTTTCTTCTCCGCGTCTGCCAGTTTTTTATCCAGATCTGCTTTTTCGGCGGTCAGCTTTTTCTTTTCTTCCTCAAGCGCTTTCTTGTCTTCACCCGACTTCTTGGTCAGCGCTTCAAGCGCCTTGCGTGCCTCTGCCAATTCACTGCCGCTCTTTCCGCGTGCTTTACGTAACTGCTCGGTCTCTTTCACCGCTGCTTCCAGCATGGTTGCCAGTCGGCCGGCATTTTTCTGCGCAGCCATCAGCTCACTGATCTTGGCATCAAGTTCTCCCTTCAGTTTTTCTAAATCAGCTGCGGTGCTGTCGCTGCCTTTTTCTTCCAGCTGCTGTGTCGTCTCTTGCACCCGAGCCTCAAGTGCCGCAACGCGATTGGCACGCTGCGCCAACTCAGCGGTCGACTCCTGACTCAGTCGGTCCAGCTTGGCCTCCGCCGTCCGCAATTCTTCGCGGCATTCCATCGCCAGCTTCTCTGCATCCTGCTTTCTCCGCAGTGCACGACGTAAAAGCTCGATGTCTGATTGAGCACGTGCTAGTTCCGCCCGAAATTCTTGCGCAGAAACTTGTTTTCCATCAGTCGACGCATCCTGCCCCACCATCGTCCCGGTGCCTAAAACGATGGCTACAAGGACCCAGACCATCGCGATCGCTCGATTTTTTCTCATAGGTAGTAGTAAAAAAAGGATTATGCGGGAAAATAATAGTTTTCCAGTTTTTCTATAAAGCAGATTGTTAACACTCGCAAATTATTAAGATCTTCTAGTAAAAATCCACTAAAATATCTCAACTTGTTGTTATTGAATGCTTTACGACAATCATAATGACCTTCTGATGGATGCGAGATGTTTCAGATGATCAATTTCCGTGATTTACTTGAATTTAGATCAGCAAATCATAGATATTGAAGTTTATATAATTTCTGGTAATTTTACGGATTAAGAATGGCATTTGGCGGAAACAATTCCTCGGGATCAGAGATGGTTCCAACTCTTGACCTGCTAGCTCTGGTCCGACCGATCGTTAAAAGGTGGGTTCTGGTAGCTGTATGTGTGTTCCTGTGCCTGGGCGCGACAGTTCTCTATCTGGCAAAGACGACGCACTTTTATCGGGCGATGGCCGTCCTCGAGGTCTCTCCTCTTAAGAAAGGGGTCGTGAAGTCCGAAGACCACCTGGCTGAAGAGTCGCGCAGCCTGGAATCAATGAACACATTAGTGGCACGATTGACTGGCCCCGAGCTTTTGGGACGGATCGCGGACAATTTTGTTCTCGGGAGTGATCCCGATCTCGCACTGACGCCCCCGCCCGGAACGGAGAATCCTCGCGGACAAGTGACTGAAATTCTGGGAAATCTGATCGCGGCTGATTTGGAGCGTGGGACACATTTGATCCATCTTACGGTGGATCATCCAAATCCAGATCGTGCCAGTCGGTTGACGGGCCTTTTAATAGACGAGTTTCAGGCACTGAGCGATGAACAGCGAATAGGCGAAGCGCAAGCCGAGAAAGCAAAGCTTGAAGAGCGCGCTGCCAGCATGAAGACGCAACTGGAGAGCACCGAGCGCCAACTTCAAGAAGCGAAGAAAGGGCTGGGTATCGACTTTGTAGCAGGCAAGATGGAAACCGAGGACGAAGGTGTCAATGCGATCCGCAAGGAACTTTACTCGGTGCGTTCGATGCGGATGCAAATAGAACCGAAGGCGCAACGGCTCATGGATAGCATTCGCGAGAGTGGATTGGTATCGCCTGAGATCGCAAAGACCATTCCCGAAATCAGCAACCGTCTGGATGTTGGAAACCTTAATCAGGATCTCGCAGGAAAGGAAGCAGCCTTCCAACAATTGCAGAATCGTTACGGGCCGAAGCATCCGGAATTCATTCGCACTAACAATGCGCTAAAGTCGATGCGCGAACGCGTTGATACCCTGCTGACTGCAGCGGGCGAAGCGGTGCTCATTCAATATGAATCGGCGAAGACAACTGAAGAGCGCCTGGTGACAGCGTTGAGAAATGAACAGTCAGCCAGCATTTCCCGCAGAGAGGCTGCGATTCCGGTGGTCAAGTTGCAGCAGGATGCAGAATCTCAGGCAACCATTTATCAGGAAGTGCTGGCGCAGTTGAATGAGTTGCAAATGGCGACGCAGATTCAACAGAAGTTGATTGGCGTGCGCTCGGCCCCAACTGTTTCGACCTCGACGGTGAAGCCAAAGAAGAAGCTGATACTCGTTGCCGGAGCATTCCTCGGGCTTGCGCTTGGCTGCGGCCTGGCTCTGCTGCTGCAACTCCTGGATCGCACCTATGAGACAGGTGGCGACGTCGAAGAGGATTTAGGAATCCCCACCCTGGGAGGAATCCCGAAGGACAAAAGTGCGGCTCTTACAAAAGGCAAAGGATTGCCCGAACTCGTACCCAACGGCAAGGCGGCCGAGGCATTCCGAGCGATCAGGACGTCGATGTGCATGCCTGAGCGCTATGGTTCCGAAGCAAAATTGATCCTTGTCACTAGCCCTTGCAGCAAAGAAGGCAAATCGACATGCACATTGGATCTCGGCATGACATTCGCCCGTCAGGGAGAACGCACGCTGGTCATTGAAGCAAACTTTCACCAACCGGTTCTGAAAGAATCGATCGGCGATCGGGCGTCCCAATTTGGCCTGTTCGAACTCCTGGCCGGACAGGCTGAACTTGCCGACTGCATTGCCGCAGAAATCGCGCCTAACCTGTCGGTCATGCACGCTGGAAAGTCGGATCCCAGCAGTTCGGACTTTCTCAGTCAGCAAATCGTGCAGACCCTCCTGTTCGAAGCCTCCACTTTCTTTGACCGCATCATTGTGGATACTCCAAGCCTGGATCATTCGAGTGATGCGCTGGCTCTGCTACAGCACATGAACGCTGCAATTCTGGTTCTGCGTAAAGGCAAGACCACGCGAGATGATGTGCAGCGAGCACTGACCCGCGTGCGCATGGCGGGGCCGCACTTATTTATCGGAACGGTCGTCAATTTCTCAAAGGACACTGCACTCAAGACTTCGTCCAGAGAGTTCGAAAATGCGACCGGACTGGTGCTGCCAGTGGCCCAGTCTCAACTACCACAGAGACAGAACGCACCAACACTTGCGCATCAACCAGATCCGGCAGCTGCCACAGACGACAGCCCGTTGTACTCTTAGAATCCCATGAGTGAATCGGGCTCACTGCCAGAGGGAAACCAGCCAGATCCAAGTCAGCGGCGCGGCAAGGCGTTGAAACTTGCGGCTGTCACGGCCATCGCGTCGAAGCTGGGGAGCGTGGTTTTACAAATTGTCGCAGTGCCAGTGGCCATCGGCGTTCTAGGCACTGAGCAATATGGCGTCTATGCCACGGTTCTCATTTTCTATGCGCTGCTGCAACTGGCGGAGTGTGGATTATTGGGCAGTTTGTCCCGCAGATTGACCATTGCTGCTGCAGCAAATAACAAAGACGGTGAGCACAGCATCCTTTATTCCAGTGTGATTCTCATCGCGGTGTTGGGAACCATTGGAATTGCCGTTCTCTACGGCGTCCTTTCGCAGGTGTCACTACTAACGATCGTTGGTCAGAACTTTGCTGGCTACGAGAAGGACATCTACCAATCGATTGGTGTCGCTGCTGGGATCTCGTTAGTCTACCTGATCACCTATAACTTTGCAGCGGCAAGGTATGCCTACCAGGAGGCACACATTTTCAATCTGTGGGGCACATTGGGCAATGTCAGCGGAGGCGTTCTGCTCATCGTCGGAATTCATTCTTTCCCCAATGTTCCATTTGTGATCATCAGTGTTCTCGGCGCGCCAGTAATTTCGCAAACGCTCAACGCCATTCACCTTCTAATTCAGCGCCCACATCTGCGCTTTTCATTTCGGCGAATGCAGAGCGGTTACTTCAAGACGTTGTGGAAAGATGGGATTTCCTTACAGATCGCGCAGAACCTTTCGGTCATCGGTCACCAGGAAGGAGGCAAGTTGATCCTCGGTCATTTATATGGTCCGGCGGCTGTTGCACTATTTGCAGCAATAATGCAGATCCGACTGTTCTTAACCAATCTTGTGCTGATGGTGACAATGCCATTGTGGCCATCCATCACGGAAGCCAGGGAGAAAGGTGACATCGCCTGGATTCGCCTCAGTCGGAAGCGGGCGAACCTTGCCATCGTCGGATTTGTGTTGTGCACCGCCATCGGACTCAGCATTGCTGGCCCATTTGCCGCTGACCTCTGGTTGCGTGGCAAGATAGCGATCTCCCATGTGCAATTCGCGGCCTTTGCAGCTTACTTTGGATTACTGATGTGGGTGCATGTCCAATACGTCTTGCTCACCGGCTGTGGCAGCATCCACCGGCCTGCTATCATCATGATTGGAGAAACCATTCTAGCAGTTTCGCTTGGATTTGCCGGAGCGAAAATTGCTGGCGAGACAGGACTCTTCATTGGACTCACCATCTCCATCGCCTGCGTTTCCGCCTGGGTATTCCCCTTGCTCCTTTCACGGCAGGTACAAGAAGTGGAGAACTCGTTCGCGCCGCCCGTTCCTGACGGAAAACGTACAACAGGCGAACTTGCTCTACGAAGTTGAAATGATTCCAGTCTGATCGATGAACGCAACGGGAACAGGAACACGCAGCAGGTCGATCGGTCAGCCACTTGGCCATCCATTGCTGACGGCCCTGTTCTGGATCTACTGTATCAGTCTTGCATTTGATTTCCGGGCGGTGAATGGCAGTGGAATCACGGCTGGTCATGCGCTGATCCTGGCTGGAACAGTCGGCAGCGCGGCGGGCATTTTAGCGCTGAGTTGGCGGCACGCACTGCAGCGCCCCACCGGCTACTTCACCATTGCGTGGGTCATCTATCTCGCGTCCACGGCATTCGTCGCGGGCATCAATGGCATCGATCCTGTCACCTATTTTAAAACTGCCTTGCCGGTTTACTTTATCCTGAGCGGCATGCTCGTGGTTTCAGCGATGATTGGCATGGGCTACTCAATAGTCGAACTAGTGCGGCCCATTGTTGTCTCTCTATTTGTCTCAGCACTGTGGCGCTATGCCTACTATCGCTTTATCGTTGGAGGCGATTTTTCAGAGATGCGCAATGAAATCATCAGCCCCGGGATGCCGGCACTCATTGCTTACGCGGCAGCCATGATCGTGTTGCATCCGCGATTGCAATGGCACGCGCTCGCTGCCCTGGGACTGGCACTTTGGATTATTGCCGTCAGCGTAACCCGAACCTACTTGGTAACTGTCGCAATCTCGTTCGCAGGAGCAGGAGTATTGGCGATCGTCGCCATCCTGAACCGCTATTGGAGCAAAGAAGTTCTGAAGCAAAAACTCACACAAGGCGCCGTCGCAGCTGCCGCTGGCCTTGCAGTGATTGCTGCGATCGCCTTACTGATGCCCGTCGTCGTCGACCGCTGGGCCGAGCGTCTCGACTCCCGCAGAGGCGGCAACATGACGAAAGATCTAACCATTCTCACGCGCGAAGCAGAGCTGCAAACGATCACTACGATGGTTTCTGAAGATCCTGCATTCTACCTTTTTGGCAGAGGCATCGGCGTCGCTTACAATTGGCACCACGACTACTTTCCAGAGCTAGCCATGGCGTTCGGCAGTGTGGATGAAGTGTGGCGCACGGGTGTGGCTGAAGATTACATATTCCCTGGCCATTCCACATGGAGCTATGCCTATCTGAGCGGCGGCGCCATGGGTGTTCTTTCTCATCTAGTTTTGTTTGGCTGTCCGGTCATCTATGTTGGCTTGCTCTGCATTCGCAGACTACGCAGCATCACACCTGAAACATTTGCGATCGTAGGCCTTCCTTTCATTTTCGTCTTAGCCGCACTCAGTCAGACAATCACTGAGAACCCGCTACGCGAGCGACCGGGCGGGCTCTACTTTGGACTGATGATCGCGCTTCCTCAGTTGTTCTTCACAGCGTCACACGCCTATTCAATGAAGGCAAAGGAACGCGCCAGAGCAGCGCAATTGGAAGCGCAATTGGAAGCACAATTGGAAGCACAACCGGCAGTGCGACCGGCACCAACGCCAGAGCTCGGTGATGTCTCAGCAGCGCAAAGAATTTGATCAGTAAGGGCGGTACCGCCCATACTTGCTTCGCGAAGCTTCGGCGACTAGCGTTTCCCTTGGGAATCTACACTTATGATTTATGAAAGCTGCCATTATTGCCTACAATGTTATCGGAATGTGCCTGTTTGCACTGTTCGGATACTTCCAGCTCAATGACAACAGCGACACTGCCATCTACGAGAATCCGTCTTCGATCGACGTTATCCTCTGGGCGCTTTTCTATGCGTATATTGCCTTCCTGCACGGCATTGGCATCTTCAAACCAGTGCCTATTGTGCTACTGGTGCTGGGCGTGTTAGCGTGCCTGCTCGAGCTGACATTTGCAGCTCCTGGAATGTGCACCAATCTGACTGGCGGCCATTTCACCCTCGCTGGCGATGGCATGCAAGCAAGCATTCCCGAGGTTGAGCGCAGTCGTGAGTTCCTCGGTGCCTGTATCGCTCTGGCAGGAGTGATCATCGTTGCCGGACAGCGGCGCTGGTGGAATCGATCTGAATAAACAAGTCTCCACGCTGCACCCAGCATCATCGCAGAATCCTTTATCCCTAGAACCATGAGAACCCGATCCTTTGCCGCAACTCTACTGACGCTCACCTTTCTCTCTACGCTTAACGTCGGTGGCCAAGACCTCAATCGCACTGAAGTTGATGCGCACAAGGAATCGATAAAATCATACGCCACCGAAAATCTGGTCGCATGGTGCATCGTGCCCTTTGATGCAAAAAAACGCTCGCCCGAGGCGCGGTCAAAGATGCTGATCGACCTGGGCATAAAGCGCTGTGCTTATGACTGGAGGAAGGAACATGTGCCACAGTTCGAAGATGAGATTCTTCAATATCAAAAGCACGGCATTGATTTCTTCGCTTTCTGGGGTGAGCACGATTCCGCTTTTGCGCTTTTCGAAGAGTACGATCTCCATCCGCAGATCTGGATCACCGCCCCTTCTCCTTCTCTAGCAGGTGATTCGCAGGAAGAGAAAATCGCTGCAGCCGTGGCGCAGCTGACGCCGCTAGTGGAACGGGCGAAAGCACTGAAGTGTCCACTTGGTCTCTACAATCACGGCGGCTGGGGCGGCGAACCGACAAATCTAGCCGCCGTCAGCCAGGCATTCAGTGCGGCAGGACATGACCATGTCGGCATCGTCTACAACTTTCATCATGGCCATGACCACATCGATGACTTCGCGCCCTCGCTGAAACAGATGCTCCCCTACCTGCATTGCCTCAACCTCAACGGCATGGCAGACGCAAACACTGTCAGTGGCATTACCAACAAGATCCTTCCCATCGGCAGCGGCAAACACGAAAGCAGGATGATTCAAGCAATCATCGACAGCGGCTACTCCGGCCCCATCGGCATCCTCGATCACATCGACTCCCAGGATGCCGCGCTCAGCCTCAAGAACAACATCGATGGCTTGAAGCGTGTGCTCGCCGACTTGAAATAGTCACTGACCCTCAGATGGAGAAGGCCCCTGGACGACGACACCTCCGATTTCGCTGCTGGAGCAAGCGACTGTTGATTTTCCTATTCTGCATCATCGCCTTCTACACATTTGAGCACTGGCGAGGAAAACGAAAATGGGACGCCTTCCGCACGGAATGGGAAGTCAAGGGCGAACGCTTCGAGGCACCTGAAATCACGGCCATTCCGGACGAGCAAAACGCAGCCATGGTTCCGATCATGGCGGAGTTGACTGAGATCTGGCGAGAGCATCCTGACTGGTTTCGCCAGACTCGCCATCCCGAAGTCCAGGATCGAGGACGGCTTCACCACTTCGCTGAGATGGTCACGGTCACGCCCACCCTGAAAAGCCGGACTGACATGGAAGAATGCAGGCGCTCGCAGCGATCGGGCGGTGTGTGGGAAGCAACTGGAGAAATTCTTCCACTGGATGAAGCCGAAGCAGCACGCGAAATCATCGCCCGCTTCAACACATTCTCGGGAATCCTCGAAGAAGTCGATGCCATGCTACAGGAGCGACCGACGATTGCATTGCCAACGAAAGATCGAAATGATCCCCATGCCATCACTGCTCCGCATGCGGACGTCTTCTTCAAGCTATCCCGTGCGCTACATTGGAAAGCCCTGGCGCACATTCATCTCGGCGATGGCACGGCCGCATTCACCGATTTAGAACGAAGTTCGAAAATTGGCACCTTGCTTGAGACCGACCGAGTTGACAATTTCCGCAGTCTTCAGACGTGCACCATTCGGTTCGGCACAATGATTCCGGCGGTGTGGGAGGGCTTGTATGCGAATGCCTGGAACGCTGGCGAACTCGAAAAACTACAGCAAATCGTCGATGCCGTAGACTTTGCTCCCGGCGTTCTCAGCTACCTGCGGTTCAGCCGCTGGCTCGACATTGAGGCTTCCACCAGCGCGAAAGTGCGCTCGCTTCACAATAGCAAACTCGAGGTGTTCAATGCACGTTTCAACAAAGGCAGGGGCTCCCGAGGTTACTCACGCCTTGAGTTCCTGCGTCCTCAGGGCTGGCGCTACCAGTCCTTGACCAATCGTCTTAGCGACTGGCAAGAGGCAGTCTTTACGAGGAAAGATGGCTCGGTAAACCACGATGAAATCACCGTCGAAATGGTAGAAGCAAGCAACCTGCTCGGCGTGTCAAATTTCGAATATCGAGAGCTGGACCCGGTGCGACGGGCCGCGAAGGCAATCGCGGATAAGATCGGCGTGAACTACGATCCACAGCCGGTAAAAATGGGCCAAAATCTTCCCGAACTTGGTACAGCTGCGCCCTTTCTTATTGAAAGTTACGCCTTCGCTCGAACGGTGCAACAGCACCTATGCGCCACTGCCATCGCTCTCGAACGCTTCCAATTTCAGCATGGCAGCTACCCGGAATCGCTGATCCAACTCGTACCGGACTTTTTGAGCGAAGCCCCCGTCGACCCTTGGCATGGCGAAGCTTTACTTCACTACAGTATCCGTCCCGGTGGTCTGCCCGCGCTGTGGTCGATCGGAGAAAACCGAACTGATGAAAACGGCTTCCTCGGCAACCACGGAACGGGTGATGATATCCTGTGGCACTACGCGATTTCACCCGACGAACCAGAACATCCGCACAAGATCGCGAAACGGGAAGCCAAACGAGCGAAACGGACTTCCGCACGCAAAAGGAGGAAAGCTGAATAATCCTCAGCTCCTCACTTTTTACTTCTGCTCTTCCGCCGCCGGTTCGACAGCTGCTGCTGGAGCTTCTTCCGCTACTGGCGCTACTGGCGCGGCTTCTTCAACCGCCGGAGCTTCGGCAACAGGAGCCGAGGTAGCAGCTTCCGCAGCTTTCTTTTTCCGGCGGCCACCTTTGCCTACGACGAGTCCGCTCTGGTCACGCGCAGCTTTGACTGTAGTCGCCTGCTTGCCAACGCGATCACGCAAGTAGTGAAGGCGAGCACGACGGACGCGGCCACGTTGTGTGACTTCCACTTGCGCCACTTTGGGTGAATGCAGTGGAAATACACGTTCAACACCTTCGCCGTAAGAAATCTTGCGCACCGTGAAACTCTGCCCGAGGCCACTGCCTTTCCTGGCCAGCACAATTCCCGCGAAAATCTGGATACGCTCTTTGCCACCCTCAATAACGCGCGTATGCACTTTGACTTGGTCGCCGACGTTGAACGCCGAGACGCTGTCTTTCATTTGCTCTTTCTCGATCTTGTGAATGATGTTCATGACACGCTAGTTGATGACTCAGGCAGGCATATTCCTTCCATGAGGGGCGGTATGCATAAGACAGGTGGAAATGGAAATCAAAGGAAATCTCGCAACGGAATCACGAACTCAGCGACTTCGCCATTCCCTGATTCAACATCTTCCAGAAGCTGCGTGCCAATATGGCGAAATCGTCACAGGAATCAACCCGCAGATCGGGACTCTGGGATTAAATTGATCGTGTCAAAAGAAACAGAATACGATGAAAACGTTCTCAAAAACATCTCCAAGCGAAGGAGTTACGACACAAGGCACAGCGACATTTGTCGCCGGGCGCGGACTTGGAAGCAACCGCATCACAAGATATTCGCATAAAACTGACACCGCGGTCGCATCCGATGAAATCGGCAACGATCCGCTTTCGAGGGCGCAAATCCTTGCATCCATACGCGCAGCGAAACGCCTCCACCTCCCGACTGGCGAGGTGCTACGGGCTATTCGGCGGCAGATTGACGAGGATTGAGTCAATTGAGCCCGAATGTGGGCGCAAATCCTATTTTTTCTTCTGCTCCCAGGCAAATGTCCCGTCCTGATCGCCTGGGGCCTCGATCCATTCGCCCTCGTAGGAACGGGCGATGTTCTCTTTCCAAGTTGTTTCCTGGACGGTGTGGAGCAAGGTGCCGCGCTCTTTCGCTTCGACCCGCATCAGGTAATTGCGGTCGTAGTTCTCGTCTTCAACGGTCTTTTTCACGTAGTCGCCGTATTTTTCGAGCGGCAGCTTGCGAATCGTCAGCAGGCCGCGGTGGTTTTCGCCCACTAAGCGGTTATTTTTCAGGACTTGGATCTCCTCCATGCGGTCACGCTTCCGCTTTGCGACAAGGTCCGCAGAGACTTTGGCATCGTCACTGATTGTGGCCTCTTCCCCAGTATCAGTAGCAGCAGTAGCCGACGACTCGCCCTCCTTGCCTTCATGCTGGTAAACATCGAGGCGCACGCTGATGTCGACTTTGAGCGGCTCGTCAGTGGTCAAATTGACATCTGGAAGTGACGAACAACTCACGAACAACGCGGCGGCCATTGCAAGCGCAGTCCGGCGAGCAGCCGAAGCCCGCCATTCTCTCTGGAACACTGATAGTGAATCACTCATTGCGCAGATCCTTCGATTTGAGGGTCATCGCTGCTGTAGGCGAGTTCAAGGATTTTTACGGGCGATGGGATTCGATAATCGTGCACGGCAACTTGAAAGTCTCTGGTTCCACCTGGCCCTGCCGCCTTCAGGTTCAATGTCCCCTCACGCTCAAAGACGCTAAAATCAGCCTCACATGTCTCGTAGGGAAGGTCACGTAAAGCAGCCACTCCCACTTGTGCCAGACTGCTCTCAAGCACCGTCCAGTCCGTAGGAAACTTATCCTTCAACTCATCCAGAGCCGGAATGCTGATGATCCCGGGAGCATCCATCGAAAAATTGCCATTCGCCTGATACAGTGCACCAAGATCTCCCTGCGCGATCACTTTGAAATCCGCCGCACCGGACATCAGGTAATATTCCGGCGTCAGCACGCGCGTGACCTCACTCGCATTCACTTTCGATCCAGCCACCCACGCGTCCCAGGTGAAATCATCATTGATGTAAAGGTTCAGCGCTCCGTTGGTGTAACCATCATAGGTCGCACCACCGAATTGTGCGTAGATTCCATATTGATCGTAAGTCACCGACAGGTGCACATCGGTGGTTAGAAATTGTTTATACCGCAGCTCTTCTGCCTTGAACACTTGCACCAGATTGTTGCTCTTCTGTCCCAGCGGCAAATTGAAATCAGCCCGACCGACCGTCACCTTTACCATGAGGTCGACGCCCTCCAATGGACGGTATTCCCCGGCAGGAATGTCCAGCTGTGCGGTCAGCGTCCCTGCCTTCAGTGTGGTGGAACAGTTGAATGGAAATGCAGGCAGGTCTGGATTGACGCTGCCGTTAAGCGCAATGAGCAACTTGCCGTAAAAGGCATCGATCTGCGCGATGCTCCATGCGTCATCTTTGACAGCTGCCTGAACTGCTGCGGGCTCCACTTTTGCAGAGGAAGTGACAGTGACAGTAGCAGCTTCTTCATCCGCATCAGCCTTGCGAAAGAACTCCACATACCAGAACAAATTCTCGCCGACGTAAATGGTAGGATTCAGCAGCTCGACTTTATCGAGTTCATAGCGCATTAGCCCGCCCAGAGTGAAATGTACGAACACCGAATCGAACTCTGCTACTGGCGTGCGCGACTGTCCGTAGGGCGATGGGATTCGAAGCTGCGCGACTTCTACTTTCAGTGGTTCCTCATGCGTGGAGAAACCTTGTTTCGTAAGAGGAAAATCTGCTAGCACCGCTTTGATCGGCAACGAAATATCGGGAATCAGTGCTGCAATATCCTCAACAATCACAACGCTGTCCGTGACGGAAAATTCTCCGACGTGCCAGTCATTGCGCGGACTGATGATGACAGATGCGTCATCATCAGAGCCAGGCTCAGCAGCAGTGATTCCAGTGCCATTTCTGATACTGGCGTCGCCAGCGTCGTCAATAACTTCAGCATCATCCAGCAATGTATTAAATCGCTTACCGGCGGTCATTTCTGCACCACTTAATGTCGCGGACGTCACGCGCTTCTCCACCCACAAGGATTGACTGTCGGCAATCACTTGCAGCGACTTGGCGCGCGCAAATGCTTCTGTTGGATCAGCGGGAGCGAAGAATTCCAGATCAGTGGATTGAATCACATACTCTTGCCCCCGGGTCTCACCATCACCTTCAGTGGCTTGAGTGAATGCGTCGACTCGGGCGGAAAAATTTGGGATCATTGAATTCGTCTGCACCATTTCAAAAAAGCCATTGTGAACCTCAAACGTTTCCGCATGCACCCGCTGCCACGGGGCCGCCTCTGCGACCTCTACCGTTGCATCCACAGCAGTTCCAGATGCCGGGCCCGACACGACTGGAGCAGTCACTTGCATTTCATCAAACAATACCCAGAACGGCTCTGTCAGCCGAATATCAGGAGAATCGACAAGGCACTCTAACAGTTTACCATTTTTCAAGAAATCATCCGGCACAAGTGCCAGCTGCACTCCACAAATCGTCGCCAGATCCGGCGCACCAGCCAGCGAGGCGTGAATGTCAGTCAAAGAAAATTCCTGCCGGGCTGATGACTGCAGGGGCAGAGCACTATCACTGGAAAACAATAATTCGCGCATCTGCACATCGACGACAGCACTGACATCAGGCACAAAAAAATCCCGACCATCGCGCAGACTATCGAAACCCGTGACACTCAGGCTGGAATCACGAAAGGAGGCTGACACGACTTCGATCACGATCGCTCCCGATTCATCTTCTGCCGTAGGGCGCGAATCTGGCTGTCCCGACGACTCCTCACGTTGACTACTTGGATCGGCCGCCGTCGCACCGGAAAAAAACGCGATGAGCTGAGGATCAATTTGAAACTTTCCACCATCAGCTTCGAGCGAATCCACTTTGTAAATTTGATCTTCCCCTCGGCTGAGAGACATCTCCACTTCCGGCAGGCTGGCAATGGCTGGGCGACCAGGCAATCCGACAGCAATCTCCCGAATCCTCAAATTCGACGATTCGATCAGCAATTCTTTCGACAGCGAATCACTGGCAAATGGCCCGCTGATTCCCGCAGCATCCAGACTGAAAGTTCCCGCAAAATTTGGCAATCCGGCAAACCCTCTAATATCAACGTCCATATTTCCGATGCGTAGCTGCTCGACCTTTAACCGTGAAAACGGAACATTGTTAGAGCGCTCATCTTTCGCAGTGACGATGTTCTTCGCGGCCGATGCGTTGTCTTCGTCCGGGACAAAGAGAGGCCCGAATCCTGCATCTACCAGCCAGCGCAGCATAGCCGCATCCCAGCGGATTTCCCCTTCAGGAATCTCCAGCGCATGCACCTGCACTTCGCCACCCTCACGATTAATCGAAAACTCGACATCCGCCCTGGGAATAGAAAGCCATGCGTCCGTATCCTCTGCAGCAGCAAATATCACATCACGCAGAGACAACTGATGGCGCCGAGTTTCGATACTGCCATCGCCAAAGAGAGTGAGTGCATCTGCGTCGTAATCAAAGCTCGCCGAAATTGCCCCGCCGATCACCACTTTGGCATCTGAAATCAGCAGGGATTCCAACGCAAACCGAGGCGATGTGAACTCCGGAGCAATGGTAGAAACTTCCTCTTCGATCGCCTCCAGGCCAGTTGGAGCCTCGCTGAACATGATCGTTTTCAGCGGCACCTGAATCACTGGCTGGTCAATCTTCACCGAGACAATCTTGCCACCCAGTGCTTCGCGAAAATCGACTACCGCGCTGGCGTGCGGAATATCGATGATCACACCAGTATCCCCCCCCTCTTCGAGCCGCACATCGAAAAGTTCCAAATTGCCCCTGGCATCAAAATCCAAGCTTCCCGCGACCATTTTGTAGGGTGCTGTTGCATCCGCGAGCACTGCATTCAGTATTGCCGTGCGTTTCGCATATGCCAGACAGCCACCCAGCACCAGCAGACACAGGAATAAGACGCCAAGCAGGGCCGCCCACTTGAGCATCGTGCGCCACCGTCCGCGACGATGCTTCCCCTGTCCGCCTGCAGCGGACTCTTGAGATTCCTTTCGCTCTGGAGTGATTTCTGCCACAGATTGATTACACTAAGACGTTAAACTCCATCGGAAAACTTAATTATTGACGCTGCTTAGAAAGAATCTCACCGGACTTCGTTTTTTCCTCCCAGGATTGAACATTTACGTCATCAGGGGGTTCTGAAGGCATTGCCGCGAATCCAAGCGACCACATGACGATAGACTCCCCTCCTGAATCTCCCCCACCTCCTGATACCATCCGGATTTCCGGTCTACGTCTGGTGACCCGCATTGGCGTCCCTGCGGAAGAACGAAAGTCGCCGCAGAGTGTGGAGGCATTTCTCCAGATGTCACCATCGCGAGGCCACCTTCGAGACCTCGACGACGCTATCGAAAGCACGATCGACTACTACCGTGTTTCTGAGCGAGTGCGCCAGCTGGCGGCAAGTGGAGAACGGCAGCTGATCGAAACCCTTGCAGAAGAGATCGCTGACCTGCTGCTGACCGATTTTCCAGTGAGGGCTGTCACGGTGGAAATTCGCAAATTCATCCTGCCTGACACCCAGCACGTAGCGGTGACCCTTTCCAAAGCAATCCTCGCTTAGATACCGTAATGGCAAAGCAGGAGCACTTAAAGGCCCAGATACAGCGAAACTTCCAAGTGTTCATCTACATGAAACTGGATACCGTCCGCGCAGGCGAGACCGACGAAACTGAAAAGCAATCGATCGTCGCTGTATGAGTTCCATGGGGCACAAAATGAAAAAACCCGACGAAGATGCAGATCTCGTCAGTAGAGCAAAAGAGGGCGATACCACTGCGTTTGACGATTTGGTAATCAAGCACAGCCCGAAACTCTACGGTCTGGTTTACCACATGACTTCAAATCATGAGGACACCAACGATGTGCTGCAGGATGTTTTTGCCAAGGCATACCGCTCGCTGAAACGCTTTCAGGGAAAATCGGCATTCTACACCTGGATCTACTCTATCGCCGTCAATATGACGCTTAACTTCCTGAAAAAGAGGAACCGACAGCGCAAATTCAGCCTTGATGATGTCGATTCCAACATTCAGAATGACAAAGATTTCATCGAATTGACGGCAGGCACGACCCCTGAGCAAGAGGCGAATCTCTCAGAATTGCAACAAAGATTGAACGAAGCCATGATGCAACTGTCAGAAGACCACCGGGCGGTCGTTACGATGTTTGACATTCAGGGCATGCCCCACGCGGAAATCAGCAAAATCCTCAGTGTCAGCGAAGGCACTGTTAGATCTCGCTTATTTTACGCTCATCGACAGCTTCAGACCCATCTCGACGAATTTCGCAGCTAGTTTTGCACCCGCAAAACGAATGCGGATAAGTGAGATCCGAGAGATCCAAATTGAAAACAAGTATATGACTGACCAGAAAACTGATATCGAGAGACTGATCCGATTGAAGCGCTACGAGCAGCCTCCGGAAGGCTACTTCGATGACTTTCTGGTCGAATTCCAGAGCCGCCAGCGCTCGGAGATGTTGAAGAGCTCTGCGCATGGTCTGTTTTTTGAGCGACTAGGCACATACTTTTCAGGTTTTTCCAAGCGCCAGTGGGTGTATGCCGGAAGCGCTGCCTATGCTGCCGTCACCATCGGATTTTTCCTCATTGCCGGTAGCGGCAATCAAGAAAGTCAACAATCACAGCCCGTCGCTCAAGGTCTTGCTTCTGTAGTCCCTGTGAATGTCGGGGCAGCTGATGAGAAACATACATTGTGGGATAAGCCGGCGACGATACTAGTCGAAGACAATCAGATCGCCAATCGCCGCCAATCGATGAGTGTGATGGATGCGGAATGGGATGCGTCCATCCTGCCAACCGCTGGCCACGGCGAAAATATTCAATTCCGTCCCCAGAAGAACAAGGAGGGTAAGGCTCCTCCTGTGACTCCGCCATTCGGCACTGAACTCTGATATTTCTCGACCTTGACTCCATTGCGACTCTTTGTTCGCAGTCACGAGCAGTTCTCCCAGCCATGCATTGTCGTTCCCTGTATCGAATCTGCGCTTCTGTCTGTGCCAGTGTGACACTTGCGATTCCGATTTCGGTGTCGGGTCAAGACATCACGCTGCCAAACACTAAAATAATCGGCAATCCGGCAGAGCTTCCCGGAGCCAAAGAAATTTACCGTCAATCCTGCAACTCGGTGGTGCAGATCCAGATGTCAGATCTACTGGGGTCGACTCTGGTCACAGGATTTTTTGTCGATGACAAAGGCTTGATCGCTACGGTCATTTCGACCAATCGCAGCCCGGACACGATCACCGTCACCTGGCAGGAGCGCACTTATCCCGCTGAGTTACTGGCCATCGATCAACGCACTCGGCTGGCACTGGTAAAAATCGATGCAAAAATGACGCCAGCACTCATGCTCAGTCGCGGATTGGACAGCGCGATTGGCAGTCAACTTTATGCCGTGAGTGACACCTCGGACACACTGAAGCGCATCTCTCCGGGTAGACTGGCCGGTCGCGAGTCTACACTGCAGAAAAGTGCCCTGCCCACTACAATCCTGCGCCTTCACATGAGCGCAGCGCCAGATGCCTTTGGCGCTCCAGTGTTGGATAGCGATGGCAAGGTCGCAGCAGTCCTGCTGTTGAATTTCGATCAGGAGAACGAGGTCTGCTTTGCCCTCCCGTCTGAAATTCTGCGCAAAGCCTGGGCAGACTATCAGAAGTTCGGCCGGGTCGAACCCGCATGGTGCGGTTTCACACTTGAGCTGGGAACGACAACGCCAAAAATCATTTACGTCCAGGCTGACTCGCCTGCCGCCGCCGCTGGATTCCTCCCCGGCGATGTCATCCTTCGCATTGCCGACCACTCAGTCCTCGGCTACCAGGATGTCGTCGACCGCTGCTACTACTTGCAAGCCGGAGAAGACGTCAATATCGGCATACTGCGCGGAAAAAGCGACCGCACTCTAACATTGAAACCAAGAGCAGTTTCAACTTTGAAGCCTGCCGGTGAAGGAGAGTAATCGTTGATTTAAGTGATCGCGATGTCTCGCGAGCTGATGGCAGGGTTTGATTCTACGCCCTCAGGCCGCTGCTTCCAGGTTGTAGTCATGCCACTGAAAGTGAGCCGATCATCGGCTATCTTCATGAACGTAAAAAGAGAATCTTTGTAGGCCCAGGGTTTCCGGTTGAGTTAACAACTAACGCTTCTCAAGCAAGGGAGGAAGCATCATTCCATCAGGCAGACGTCCACTTTGCTTAAGAAGCCTATTAAATCGAACGTGAAATGACACGCCACGCGAACCACTTCCGCGAGCGCCTGGAGCGATTTGAGCCTGCCAGTCAGGAATGAATTCAACGTAGTGTTCAAGTTAGCGCGTTGATTCTTGATAATTCAGGGCACGGGCCGTAACCTGCGGGCACTGCATGTCTGACGACGAGACCATCAAAACTCCGGACGGTTCACGAGGAAGTGCACGCTTTTCGACCACCCACTGGACGCTGGTGATGCGAGCCCGAGATCAACACTCGGATGGCGCCGACCAGGCATTGGAATCTCTGTGCAGCACTTACTGGTATCCCTTATATGCATTTCTGCGGCGCGCTGGAAACTCTCCTGAGGATGCGCAGGATCTTACTCAGGATTTCTTTCAACAACTTCTGGGGAAAGGGCGACTGACTGCCGTCGACCCGGCAAAGGGAAAGTTCCGCTCTTTCCTGCTCGCCTCGATCAAAAATCTGGCGAACACGGAATGGAAGCGGGCCAATGCGCAAAAGCGTGGAGGTGGCATTCAGCTGGTGTCGATCGACGCCGATCCCGAGACGCGTTACCTTCGTGAACCTTCTCACTCTGACACTCCGGAGAAACTCTATGAGCAACGTTGGGCTCAGACATTGGTGGCACGAGCACTCGATCGCACGAAAGACGAATGTGAGGCGCAAGGAAAACCGTTTGAGGAGCTCAAGGCATTTCTTGTCGATGCTCGAGGCGCTGCGCCTTATGCGGAGACTGCGTCCAGACTTGGCGTCTCTGAGGGAGCACTGAAATCGAGCATTCATCGTTTACGAAAACGCTATGGAGAAATCTTCAGAGAAGAAGTTGCGGCGACCGTGTCGACACCTGAGGAAGTAGACGAGGAGCTGCAGTGGTTGCTCGAAGCACTCGGCAGGCAATGACTTTGGAAGATCACCAGCCTTGTCCTCGATGCGGCTCTGAACTGGCAGATAGCGACACTCACGGGCTCTGCGCTCGGTGCGTCGTCGCCGAGCTTCTAGATCCAGATGACGCTCCAGCCCCGGAGCCGCTTGGAGAGTTTGGCAACTACGAGATTCTGAGCAAGATCGCAGCCGGTGGCATGGGGGTCGTGTATCGAGCGAAACAGAAAGGACTGGATCGCATCGTCGCACTAAAATTGATCCCGGAAGGACGGCTTGCCGGAGACAAGGACATCGAACGATTCCTTCTCGAAGCCAGGGCAGCAGCAGAACTCGAGCATCCTAACATTGTTCCAATCTATGAAGTCGGCGAAGCAGATGGCCAACCATTCTTCACCATGCGGTTTGTCGATAGCGGCGATCTTTCAGATTGGATCGACGCGATCCATTCATCTGGAAAAGAAGTCGAATTTCGAGAAAATCTCACGCTAGCCGTACGCATGATGGTGAAGATTGCGCGCGCCATCGAGTATGCCCACAGCCGGAATATCATTCACCGCGATCTCAAGCCACCCAACATACTTGTTGATCACCACGGTGAGCCGCAGATTACCGACTTTGGCATCGCAAAACGTCTGGGAAGCAACGACCATCTCACGTTAACGGGTCAAGCACTGGGATCCCCGGCTTTCATGGCTCCAGAGCAATCGTCAGGTGGTGAGCCAGGCCCAACCACCGATGTTTATGGCCTCGGCGTTATCTTGTATCAAATGCTGTCAGGTGAACTACCGTTCAGCGGGAAGACGCCTCTCGAAGTGATCAAGCAGGCCGCTGAAGTTCCGCCTAAAAGATTGCGGGATCACAATCGACAAATCGACGAAGAGCTCGAAATCATCTGCCTGAAGTGCCTTGAGAAATTACCGGAAGATCGCTTCGAATCTGCGGCGACGTTAGCCGACGATTTGTCTCGCTGGCTGGCCGGCGAACCAATCCTGGCCAGGCCACTGCCGCAGAGGAAACGGGTCACACGTTGGGCCAGCCGAAACCGTACAAAGGTAACCGTTGGAACATCGATCAGCCTCCTGCTGGTGGTCGCTGCAGTATACATTTCGCTACTTCGGCACCAAGAGGGCCAACAACGCTCAGAGCTCTATACCACTCACATTCGCCTCGCAGCTGACGAGATCGCAGCGAAAGAATTGAATTGGCGACAGAGCGCTGAATCGAAACTCGCAGCAGCAGCCGACTATCTCCCCACTGATTCGAAACCCATCGAATGGAAATTGCTTTCTGGTCAGATCAAACCTCCGGTCGTTTCATCAGGAAGCATTCCACAATCCGACATTTCGGGAATCGCGGTCGCTCAGGTGAATCCTCTCTATCTGTCAGTCGTAACCCATACAGGCACGCTTTCGGCATGGGCAATCGACGATGTCCGCCGCCTGCGCGAACAAGATTTTCCGGTGCAAGAGCCCATGCCCTATTACAACGGTGGCGGCGAAACACTGCTAGTCCGAAACAGCTCTGGCGACTTGAAAACCGTGGGAGAGAAAACATTGCCTGACCTTCCCTTCGAGTCACCGTTTGTCACTCACACTGGCTCGGCATTTGCTTCGACCGAGGGAACCGCAGGGAGCAAGATAGTGGGGAAAATCGTTTCAAGATCCGGGAAACCTACTGCTTTCGAAGTCGCTCTCCCCAAAGCCATTCAATCGCTGGCAATCGATGGTCAAAAATTCCTCGCCTTCGCTTGCTATGATCATGTGGAAGTGTGGGACGTAGCGGAGGAACCCCCAAAACGCGAGGCCTGGGTCAATCACCATTTTGGCACAACGCTCGCATTGGATTTTGCGTCCAACGGCCTTCGATTCGCCACGGGCACAGTCGACGGAACAGTGCGTGTATGGCAGACCCGCACCGGCAATTTAGAGGGAACGTTTCGGCTTGGCACAGACGGCGTTGCCGCAGTCGCATTCGTCGAGCAGCAGGGAACAATTCTCCAGCAATCGCTGGTCGCGATGAGCCATGACGGAAACTTCAAAGTATGGGATCTACTGAAACGCGTTGAACTTGTCCACCCCATCTTGAACTTCTCACCTCCCCTGGCGCTGTCCGCCGATTCTCAGTACTTAGTAGGCTCGCGATCAACCGACGGCCCACTGGGCATCGCCAACTTTCGCAAGCAGGGACTCCCGTTGCAGGAACTCTCAGTTCAAGGAGAACCGCTCGCCGTTGGGTTCGCGGGAGGAAACATCCAAGCGTTCGTAAAAACGAAAGAAGGCCTCATTCTTGCAAAGCTGTCCCCTGATGGTGGCGATCCAGACATTGTCCACAGCTTCTCTAACACTGATGAAAAAGTGGGAAGCGTTTCACTCGGCCCCGATGGGAAATACGCATTGGTTTTAGTTGATGACCTGCTACGGACGATCGACTGTGACAATGGCGAAACGCTTTCCGAGCTTGCTGGATTCAACCGCGAAGACCAGATTCTCGCCGTTTCGGCCGACTTCGTGGCCATTGGCTCGCGCGATTCATTGGTTCGGCTATTCTCATATCCCGCCAACGAGGCGCACGATGTCGCAGGGCGCACGAACGCCACTCATGCCGCGTTCTCGGCTGATGGCACTCGTCTAGCATTGGTTCATGAGAACTCTGTTTCCACATTCTCATTTAATAATGAAACGTGGAAAAAACACGATACCCATTCCGATTGCCAACACCCTGGCCCTGTCGCCTGGTCCTCAGATAACCAAACGTTGATCATTGGTGATCTCGGGTCGCTGGAACTCATTTTTTTTGGAGCTGTCAGCGGAGATCGATTGTATCCTCTGGAGACTCGCGGTGATTGGAAACAAGTCACTTGCACCAGGGATGGTCGACACATCGTAGCGGCTACCTCTGACAAAGTATTCGTCATTTCAGTGCCAATGTCCGATGATGCTACTGTTAGATCGAAACCAAAATGAAGTTCCCCGATTTTTCAGCATCACTGGTAGTAGTGATAGTAGCTTTGATGTTCTCATCTCCTGGGCACAGCGAAGAACAGAGCATCGTCGTCTCCCCTGGCGAGAATACACCGCTGGGCATCGTCATATTTCCACCAGCTCTCATTGGAAACAGCGTCGTGGATGCGTGGACTGTCGCTGACATTTTTGGGCCACAAAACGAAGCAGGCCTCATGGCTGCACTCAATCCTGAGCTCGCCGATATCATTGAGATCCCGGGACCCAATGGCAATCTTCGACCGGTATTCTTCCATTCGAGCAACGGCTGGCAATTCGCCGATGACAATGGCGATGCTGCAAACTATCTGTTTCCCATCTCCACCGGAATGATTTTTCAAAGAACCGGCCCTGACCCGCTGCAGTTGATTTTTCAAGGCCAATTCAGACAGTCACCGATCGATGTCCTCCTCCAACCAGGACGAAATCTGATTAACCGAACGTTTGCTCAACCATTCACACTCGGTTCCATCGAGCCGGATTTAGTTGCTGCTCTCAATCGCAACGACGATCTTTTTCTCGCTGACATCGTTGAAATACCGGACCAAGCACTTCAACTCTTCCTCGATTCTGCAGGACAATGGAGAAATGTGATCACCGGTGATTTGATCGACCCACACACAGTAGAAATCGGCGCGGTGTTTGAAATTTTCCGCCAAAATGCGCCCGCTAATTTCCCGTTCTTTCCGCAGGAACGGTCGCCCGCGATCGAATTGCCACCTCAAGATCTGGCCGAGGGATCGCCAGGACGCCTCAATGGTGTGGGATTCGATTCCATTGAAAACATTTGCCTGGTTGGTGTCGGAGAGCGCCTTGTGCCACTTCGTGTGGCCCAGGCAATTGGAGACGGCGATCTGATCTTTCAACCAGGAAAGATTCCGGAAAGTTTATCAGTGGAAGGCATTGGCATCAGCCGTGGAGCGGGAGTGATCGCACCCGTCGAAATAGCAGCAAATTTCGAATTCCGTGATCCCGTTTGGACATTTCAATCTAACATGCCACTGGCCGAGCAAGTTCCTTTTGTTGAAACGATTGAACCGGAGCCTTCGAGAGAAGGAGAATTTCGCTACTTCTCGTCCGTGGAAGACGGTAGTCTCGTGCTAAATGCAGGTGCCCCAGATACCTGGCCCGAAGGAACTCTGGTCGATCTTACTTTTTTGGCGTTCTTCGAATCGGGTTCAAAGCTCGCGTTGAACTCAAGTCGGATTCGACTCAGATCCGCTCTCTCCCGAAACACGGCAATGGTTCTGCTCGGCCAGTTTCTGGCGTCGACGCTGGGCGAACGGGGCATCATTGATGAGCGGGCGATTGAGATCGATTCCACAACTGTTGCGGGCGGTGAACACCAGCTCTCGATCACCTTCCCCGACAGGATCGCAGATGGGCTATTCGATGTCTGCGTTCAAATTCCACCTCCTCCCCCAATCATCGATTCCGTTACTGGATCGATTGTTTCGGATGGAATTATCGTCATCGAAGGATCCGGATTTGGCGACCGCCCCGATGATCTCTGCGTTGCACTAGTCGGCGAGGATGGCAATGCAGATCCCATTTCGATTGCGGTGCGGGCGCTCGCGATCACCAACGGTGGCACCCGACTTTTTGCCGAAATCACAGGAAAAATCGATGATGCTCGCCCACTCAGAATGATGATGAACCGTGGCCGAGGCGTAACCCGCCGATTTATCCTCGGATTCCCTGATGTCATACAGAACCAGGGAATCTGGGTCTGGGAAAGTCTGGGAGTCGAATCAGTCCACAGTCCGGCGGCTCTGTCGCCCGCACTCGCGTTCGACAATGAGATCTGTTCACGCGGCACGCTTGCCGGTGGGTCACTGCGAAACACCTTGCCTTCGACCTGGCCGGAGCACGCGCGCGTTCGGGTGAGCTTTACAGCAAATTCCCGTGACCGAATGCTAGACTACTACGCTCAGGATCTCTGCTTCACAGTAGATGGCACAACCGAAGACTGTGCTGAGAGAATACGAGGAGCCATCGGCAGCGCGTTCATTCAGGAAGGCATGGCAAATGGAAACGAGCTCTCAACGCAAACATCCACATCGGACGAAGGTGCGACTACCGTGGTTGCAAGCTTGTTTACAGGAACGGGAGCGCTGGATCCCATCACCGACGGCCACTTCAATGTGTGTTACGCTGAAGATGCGCAGTGCGACATTCCTGAGCTGGAAGACGACGACGGTGACGGACTGCATGACGATTGGGAAGAACGTTTCTTCGGTGAAGATGCGGAAGATGTCGATCCGGATAGCGACCCGGATCTGGACAACCGAAACACGCGCGGCGAATTTGCGTTCAGCAGCGATCCTCTGGTATTCGATTCAAGACAAGTTGAAGGTATCTTCATCGACTCCTTGAATCGTCCGGCGATCAGCTATTTCCAACATGAAACCGGCTCACGAGCCTTCCACTATTCGCTGGAAACTTCCACCAACGCAGGAATCTGGCAATCATCCCCAAGCTTCGACATTCGAGTTTCCAGACTTGGATCCGAACGCGTTCGCGTCATCGCCACGTCCAAACTCACCACCGAACAACTTGGCTCGTCACTGCTCCGCGTGCGCGCAACACCTCGGCTGCCGTAGGTCTGCATCTCTCAGGTCCGCATCGGCCAAGTGGCGGATCGCAACGAGCCAAAGCCGTGTATTACTCAAATCGGCTGAAGTAAAGTCCACACGCTATAGGTATAGCTATAGCGTGTGGCTCTTGCTCAAACAAAAACGCCCGCGGAAGCATTGCTTCCACGGACGTTCCGAACTCAAACACTCACCTATTCATCATCTAGCAAAGCGGGCAGTTTTTCTTCAGCTCATCGAGTTCCTTCTGGCACTTGTCGATCGCTTCCTGAGAGATTTTCACTTCGTCTTTGGCCGTTTTCGCAGCTTCCTCGGCAGCCTTGGCAGCTTTCTCAGCAGCAGCAGCATCCTTCTTGGCCTGGTCGCGTTTTTCTTTCAGTTTGCGATGCTTTTCACGAGCATCCCCCTCGGGATCTTTGCTGTTGCCATTGTTGAAGGGAAATCTCTGATCACCAAAGGCGGCAATCGCAGTTCCATCCGTATGATTGATTACGAGCGACAGCCCCTTAGATGCAGCATCGTGTTTTGCATTGGCATCGTTGCGGGCATCGGTTGCATCTTTCTCGGCCTGATTGGCCTTGCTGACGAGTCCAGCGTGCGCCGACTTTGCAGCAGCAAGCGCGATCTTCTTAAAGAAGCACTTAAGGCAGTCAACGATTCCCTTTGCAGCTTTTCGCAACTGAGCTTTCACCGCAGCAGCAGCTGCTGCTGAGGCATTCGCGTGGTGCCGATTTAGATCCTCAAGTTCCTGATCAAGGCCTTCCAGCTCGTCGCAAAGTTTCGTAGCTTTTCTCTTTGCCGCATCCGCAGCATCCTGGGCGACGGCAGCATCTTTCTTCGCGGCCTCGCGCTGACTCGTGAGGTCGTTGTGCAAGGCCTCAGCAGCCTGGCGCGTGCGTTCGATGGCTTGTTCCATTGATTCGCCTGGCTCAGGCACCACGGGAATCCTTACGATATCTCCCATGCCCTGAACGATGAAGTAGGGTTTTCCTTCCTCCGGAGCGACCAGTGAAACAGCCGAGTTAGCATCCGCAGCAAGCTTGTCTGCCTTCTTCTGAAGATTCTCCGCATCTCTGACTGCGGAAATTTTCTCTGCGGCGACAGCACTTCGGATGGCTTCAGTCAACGCTATCAGGATTTCGAGGAAATCCTTCTGAGCGGCTGGTTGCTGCCCATTTCCACCGACGTTCTTATTGGCAACGGCGCGGGCTGCATTCAAATCGGCCATCACAATAGCGATCAGCGCATCGATTTCGTCGAGTTCATCACAGAACACCTTGACCCGCTCGTTGAAATCATTCGCCTCAGCGCGAGCTCTCTCTGCTTCTTCAGCTGCGACTTCACGAAGCGACTCGATGAACCCTAAGAAAAGGTCAGCCATGATTGGATCATCAAACTTAAAGATTTCACCATCCCAGAAAACCCAGGTCTCGTTACCGACTGCAACCCCGGCGGGTTGATCGGCAATTGACTGCCAGTTTTTTGCGCGCTGTTCGGCGTCTGCGGCCATCAAGGCGGCGTCAATCTTGTCGTTGAAGATCATCTCTCGAATTGCCTCAAGAGTCACTAATTCGAATGATAATTCCTGACACTGCTGGATGGGATCGACAGCTTGACCGCAGGCGACCTGCAACTGATTCACTTCTTCTTCAAGCGCGGCAATCTCCTGATCAATCGCAGCGATCCGGTCGCAAATCTCCTGGACTCTGGCAGCATGTGTTTCTGCATCACGCTCGAACAATTCAGCATCCACTTTCGATTGCTCAACTGTTGGCTCGACGACCTCTTGAACATACTGTTGCCCTTCCTGAGTCGTCTGAAAGTGACGCCGCTTGCCATCAAAAATCAGTAGTGCGCTGCCTTCTCGATTCTGGAAATTCCCATCTGAACCGAAAGCATACCACGTGCGTGCTCTCGCCCTCTCAGCGTCAGCCCGGCTGCGATCACTCGCTACTTGAGCCGAATGTTTGTCCTGTTCCAATGTCATCCTTTCGGCCCGTGCTGCCATCAATTCAACGATCCGGAGGTCGAGTTGGAAACAAGGGGAGTTCCACAAAACGTCGTCCAGCTTCAGGAGAGAAAGCGAAAGTTCATCGCCCATGAGGTTTAGCGCATCGATCTCGATCTGAACTTCTCCAATGGAACCGTCTGTTCGTGCGATTTGTTGCAAAATTTCCTCCGTTTCAGCCTCTGCGGTTCGCAATGCATCCTCGGCCTGCATACGCTCTTCCTCTATTTGCTGCATCGTCTCGTCGATCAGTTGCGGATCGCCGAAGACCCACTGATGACTATTCCAACGCACCACGACCTCTTGCTGGCCCTGCACCACCACCGGGTTCTCCGTCGCACGCGATTCCAGTTCCTGCATCCGGCTCTGGGTCCGAGCCAGCAACCGATGTAACTCGGTCAGGTCCCGTTGGAGACCAGCCCTGGACGTTTCCAGTATGGCCGACTGATAGCCAAGAGTTTGAATTTGAGTTCCGTAACTCTGGACAATGACGGCGGTATCAAGATTGCCTTCCTTGGCGACAACTCGATAGAAACGCCCGGCTGAGCCAGAGGCCTCGGTGTCTTCAAAACCAAATTCCCCCGGATCGCCGGCTTCGGCTTCACCAAGCGGCTTCCACTCGACCAGATCTTCAGAGAATTCGATCGAGTAACCGTCGGCGTTGCCTGAGATCTCGATGTTGATTGCGCCACCTGATGGCTGAAGGCGCACCTGAGGAGCGCTGAGATTATTGGTCTGTCCGACCAGTGATAACGGAAGCACCAGACTGATCAGCCCGATCATTCCAGTTCGCTTCGCGGTGTTCCAAGTATCGATTATCGTTGTTGTTTTCATCGTTTGTAAGAGTTCGGATGGTTTGTCCGACGCTTCCGTTGCCCAATCGCGGGCGGCAGTTCGCATCGGTTCTGCCCCTTACAGTGGAAATTCCCGGCGAAAGTTTCGCGGCGGGTGCAACTTTTCTCTGCGGCAAAAGAATGCCCGCTTCACGAATCGCAAAACATTCTTATTATTAATCACTTACAAGAAGTCAATTAACCGAATTATTGTTTCAGAATTCTCGCGCCGATGTCGTGCTCAGCGCGCTTAAACGATCGCTGGTGGTTTCGCTGTCCAGCAAATGCCGCGCAAGAGCACCAATCGAAACAACGGATCATCAGCCAGGTTAGTCATCCCAGCCCCGAAACAAGTACCTCATCCACAGGCAGTGAGGTTCCTTTCGGAGAAAATTAATCAAATTTCCTCTGATTCTTCTTCCAATATCACACCTATTTCCGTATTGTTTCTCAGACAATTCGATCGATGTCCACCATGCCTGATCGTGACCACACCCAGATCAATTACGTGTTCGCTGCCACTGCGCTCTCGGTCGGCATGTCTCTTGGGGTCTTACTCAGTCACGCCTTCTGGCGCATCGGCTACATGCTTCCGGACTCCGGATCGGACAGTGAGGCCAATGGGATCGCACTGAATCCAAATGCCAACCGGCATTCTGAAGAAACCCAATCAACGTTGGATATCCTGGCGTTTCGGGACAAGATCCATACTTACGACGCGCTTGAGTCGGTTTTGGATGCGAGCAACCGTATGGGGCGCTTGTTCCAAAAAGTTCCGGACGAAGCGTTTCCCTTCGCCGTCGAGCTGCTCGGCGACATTGAGACACGCATGGCGAAACGGCGGGCCGTGGAGGTTCTCTTCACACGTTGGGCGGAGACGGAACCCACGTCTGCATTGGATGCGGCAAGTGCGATCGAAAACAGAATGAGCAGGGAGGTTGCGCAACGGGCGGCCCTTTCAGTGTGGTTGAAGACTGATTTTCCCGGGGCTCGCCAATACATCGCGCAATCTCCTGATCGCAGGGCGCGCGAGCGTCTGTTGCGCCATGCGATTGTCAGCCTGGGCGACGATTCCCCCGAACACGCAGCTGCGCTCGTGATGACCTCGACAGACTCGATGATGAGAAGCAGGCGTCTGCCAAAGCTAGGCAACGCGTGGGGACGAATCGATCCCGAAGCGGCTCTCAGCTGGGCCCAAGAACAATTAAAAGAGCCCGATACGCGCACGCAATTTGTGGCTGATGTGGTTCACGGATGGGCACTCGAACGACCTGTAGAAGCACTTAAGTATGTCCGTGCTTTGACCGAACAGGACAGTGATGAGAGCGAGGAACTGCTGGTCGAAGTGCTGCGTGGGTGGGCGTCTGAAGATCCCGCCGCCGCTGCGCGCTACATCTTGAAATTTGATACGAAAGAGGAGCAGCTGACATTGATGCACGCCATTTCTCAATCCCTGAGCAATGCGGACTCTGCTGCGATCTTGAGTTGGACGAGTGCATTTGAAGGTCAGCAACGGGAGGCAGTACTGGCGCAGCTGATCGAAGACAAACTTGCCGATGATCCGGTCGCCGCAGCAATGCTCGCGCAGCAACTTCCAGAGGGAGATCTTCAAGCGATTGTATTCGCTGACCTTACACAAGCATGGGCGGAGCGTGACGCCTCGGCTGCTTCGGAATGGTTGAAGTCCCTGACGCCGTCTCCAGCACGGGATTCGGCCACCATCACCTTCGCCAACGCAACGATTGCCAGCGAGCCGTGGATGGCCCTTGATCGAGCGATGTCCATCGGCGATTCGCAACAGCGGGCCGAAATGCTGACTGCTCTCATGGAACGTTGGCTCCTGAGCAATCCCACAGACGCGGAAAAGTGGCTCGCTGACCACTCAGGGGATCTCAATCGTTGAATTTAACTCATTGAATACAACATCTACCGCGGATTCTTAAATTCAGGATCGAGCGACGCGGGCATATTGCTAACCAAACAAATCCGTCAGTGGCTTACCGCTTTCGACGATGGGACTCGGGC
>JBNMNB010000014.1:0-58337 GCA_051270635.1 Verrucomicrobiales bacterium
GGAACCGCCTTAGTACGGACCCGTATGCTTGGTGGTGTGGGGGGCGGGAGGACTGGCAACTGGAGGAATGGGGGGCGGCGATGCGCTGGTTCCTGCGCTGGGTGCGGCTGTGCGCGGAGCTGGGAAAGGATGTGAGAACCGTTCCGGAGCGAATGAAGGCTGCGGCGCAGTCGGCGGCGGCCCGCAGGGGATTGTCCTTGAGCACGCGCAAAACTTATGGCGGCTGGGCGGCGCGCTACGGGGCCTGGGCGGGATCGGCGCAACGGGCCATGGATCCGGCGGTGGCCCGCGCCTTTCTCACTCATCTGGTCGAGGAACGCAGGGTGAGTTTCAGCACGCAGAGGCAGGCGCTCAACGGCTTGGTTTTCTTCTTTAAGGATGTGTGCCAGCGCGAGGAAGTGGATCTGCAGGTCAAGATGCGCAAAGTGCCGCCGAAGGAACCGGTGGTTCTCGATGTGGAAGAGTTGCTCGCGCTCATCGAAATGCTCGCGGGCGTCTACCAGCTGGCGGCGAAACTGCAGGCGGGCTCAGGGCTGAGGAGAAAGGAACTAGTCAGCTTGCGGATCAAGGACGTCGACTTAAAGAACCGCACGGTCACGGTGCGCCGGGGTAAGGGACAGAAGGACCGGGTGACGGTGCTGCCGGAAGCTCTGGTGCAACCACTGGAGCAGTGGAAAGAGGAGATCCGCAGCGTGTGGGAAGCAGACCGCGCGGCTGGTCGTCCCGGAGTGGCCATGCCGGGCGCGATGGAGCGGCGGATGTCGAAGGCGTGCGAGCGGTGGGAATGGTTCTGGCTGTTCCCGGCGACCAATGAATCCCGCGACCCCGATTCGGGAATCATCCGTCGCCACCACTTGCATCCCGGAGTCTATAGCCGGGCGGTCAGCAAGGCCGCGATCGATGCAGGCATCGAGAAGTGGGTCACCAGCCACGCGTTCCGACACTTCTTCGCCACGATGCTTCTACGGAATGGGACGGATATCCGCACCGTGCAGGAACTACTGGGTCACGAGGACGTAACGACGACCGAAGGCTACACGCATGCGGCCACGGGTGTCGGAAAGGCAGGAGTAAAGAGTCCGGTCGATGGGCTGTTCTGAACAGCAAACTCTTCCTCTTCACAACTCGCTGGTGACCTGAGAGCCAGTCGAAATCGAAACATTCTGGTTTACTGCGCCGCCGGTGTCGGAAGGACAGGTACCGCAGCGAACTGCCTTCTCGCCAACGTAACCTAAACCTTGGCCTCGACAGCACGGAGGCAGAACATCGGGAAGGCTTTTTATGAGACGGTACTTAATAAATGAACACGCTTGCAACAACATCACTGACTTCGACTTAGGCTGAGAAAGAATTGAGAAGGATATGGTTTTCTTTCTAAGGTGAAAAAACGTAAACTGCAGAGTCATCTTTATTTGGTCGAACGCTACCACATCCGGGCCGCAAGGTCGCGCTCTTCAGCGCCAACCGCGTCCATGTAGATCGCAGTTGTCAGCTGAAGCGCACTGGACGAAAGAGTTCTCGGGATTCAACTATCAGCGCGCCAGGCATTTCTCCTCCGGCGGGGTGGGGAGTCACATTGGATGTCAATCTGGTCGCACGGCAAGACGGGGCTTGAGTTCGTGCTGGTGCCGGGCGGAAAGTTTCAAATGGGGTCAGGATACTACCCATTCATTTTCGAAAGCTTGAGGCATTCGCTGGATGCAATCGGAACCGCGTTTACTCCTGAGCCGCGCGCAATTTTGGATCGTCGAGATCCAGTCGATACAGAATCTGATTATAATCGTATCGCGGCGTCTTTGGCGGATTGTTAGAGAACTGTGCGGTGTAGGTTCCTTCGAAAAGCAGCACGGGCGAATCTGCAGGTGTGAACTCCGGGTGCAGTCGTGGATTGTAAAATGTGTAGTTGTTGTGTGTCAGCACTTTGACTGCCGGGCCCCAGTCGCCAAGTGGTTCTATAGGCGACTTGGCTTCGGCATACCAAAGCTCACCAAGCGCCGATGGCTCGCCGAACGCCTGCATGAACACGGTGACCCAGCGCTTGCGAAAACTGTTCCAGGCGATCGATCCGGTGTGCGGCTTGACGGGCTTCCCGCCTGCGGCATCAATGAACACCTCCTGTGGTTTAAGGACTTCCCATTGCGCAGGATCCTTCCACGCCTCGAATGTTGCTGGGCAACGTAGCGTCGGCAATGGATTCCCGAACAACACCCACTTTTTTCCCGCCTCGTCTGTCCAGAACGCCGGATGGCCATCAGGAACGGGCTGGCGATTCGGCGTTTTCTCCGATTTTTCCCACAGCACTTGCTCCTTTTCAAAAGCTGCCGTCTGGTCGTTCCATACACACAGGCCACACTCGTAAGCCTCGAGAAAGCCGCGCACTTTGATGTAAGTGCCGACCAGATGTGCCGCTCCCTCCTTGTCCGGAAGGCTGACATAGGCACTCACCCACGTCGGGCCCTTGCCGGGCATCCTGGCGACACCACGCGGCCTGGCTTTCTCCTCGCGAAAGTAATCGAACACCAGCTTCACGGGTGGCTCGAATGAACTGAACGGCCGGACTGTGGTTGTGGCGCTCGACATGTCGAAAACGCCCAGAGGATAATGTGCAAGATTGGTATCGCCCCAGGCCCAGAAGTGCTTTCCCTGATGCACTGCGGTCTGCACACTATCGCAACCAAAAATTCCTAATTCCTTCCAGTCGAGGTGTTGACCTGCCTTCTGACTCTCAGCAAACAATCCTGCACCTGTGAGTCGACCAAGTCGCTTGGCAATCGTGGTACGAGAGACCTCGATACGCGTTGATCCGCCGGGCTCGGGAGTGACTCGAATACCACGAAAGCCAAAACCATCCGCAGGAACTTCGTAGCCATGGCTTTCAACGTGTAACCAAACCTCGCGCCCCATCAGTTCGGGCAAATCGACAGCGACGACGCCCGCATTGTCCGTAAAAAACTCAACCTGATGCGTTGTCCGCAATTTCACCAGCGGCACTGGCCAGCCATTCTCTTTGTCAACGACCTCGATACGGAAGGGTTCTTCCGCATAGGCGGGCTCTACCCCGCAGCAGGCTCCAATCGCAATCGTAATTGCTATTGCAACCAGAAGCACGCAATTCTTAAATCGATCAGGCATCGTTGCTGCCAGAGGTTTCCGGCGCGGGCGTGGCAGTAGTTGCCGCTGCCTTCATTGCCTTACGGGCGCCAATGAAAGATTTCACACATAGAATCAAGTAAAACACGCAGATGATGCCCATGATAAACTGCTCAGTCACTGCAAGCGGGTGTTCAATATCCCCAGCAGACATCACTGCCTTAAGCCCCATGCCGAGACCACCCAGGATACCGAGTAATCCTGCGAGAGCGGCTCCGTGAGCTGCATGCTTCTTAAATTTTGGCACCAGCGCAACCGCTCCTAGAAGAATGATTACTGCACCCAGGAATGACGGAATAAGAGCCGTAACCTTCTCAGAGCCTGTCGCTACATAGAAGGCGAGACCGAGAGTGACCAGTAGGAGGCCGAAGAAAATGGAGATCTTGGACATTGAAAATCGTTGGTAAATGGTGGACGCATGGAACGATAGAGAAATCCACGCAGGGCGCAAGAGCCCATTCCTCCATTCGTTTTGACTCTAAGCCTGACGGCTCCCCACCTTCGATGACTGATCCCACTCAAAAACGCAGACCGCACCGCAAATTTGTTCCTGAACCGTTCGAATACCATCAAGAGATCGATTTTCAGATCGATACGCTGACCAACATGGGCGTCGGCCTGGGGCGCGTCGACGGCTGGGTAGTCATGGTGCCATCAACGCTACCCGGAGAAAAAGTGCGGGCGCGCATTTTCCGCAATCACAAAAACTACAGCGATGGCGACCTGGTCGAGATCCTGGAACCATCGCCAGATCGCCGTGACCCGAAGTGCCCGTTGTTCGGTTCATGCGGAGGCTGTCAGTATCAGCACCTCACCTACGAACGTCAGTTGGAATGGAAGCGCCGCCAGGTCGCAGAGCTACTTGAGCACATGGCGAAACTGGAAAACGTCGACGTGCAGCCCGTCATTGGCTCGCCCACAGAATGGAACTATCGCTCAAAAATCACGCCGCACTTTCAAAAACCACGCGATGGTAAAATTGACGCCATCGGGTTTCTGGCGCACGGTTCACGCAATCGCATCATCGATGTCGAGCACTGCGCGATTGCCACGGAAACACTCAACGAAGGGCTCACGCTTGGGCGCAAAGAAGTTTTCGGCAATCCTGGAAAGTTCAAGAAAGGCGCAACCCTGCTGTTGCGTGATGCCAATGGCACGCTTGCTACGAATCCTAACGAACCCATCACGGAAGTCGTCGATGGCATCCGTTTCGATTTTCTCGCCGGTTCCTTTTTTCAAAATAACCCGTTCATCCTGCCGAAATTCACCCGCTATGTCGCTGACCAGGCGAGAGAATCGGGCGCAAAGTTTCTAGTCGATGCGTATTGTGGCAGTGGCCTGTTTTGTCTTACCGCCGCTAAACACTTCGAGAAGGTGGCCGGCATCGAAATCAGTGAAAGCGCGATCGAGTGGGCGCAAAAAAATGCCGCGCAGAATGGCATCACCAACTGCCAGCTGCAGGCAGGCAGCGCCGAGGAAATTTTCACAAATCTCGAATTCCCGGCAGCAGACACTGCGGTCGTCATCGATCCTCCACGCAAGGGCTGCGACGCCTCGTTTATCGAGCAATTGGCGGCCTATGCACCGCGCACAATTATCTACGTATCCTGTAATCCCGCGACCCAGATCCGCGACCTCCAGCCACTGCGGGATGCGGGATACCAAGTGACGACGGTGCAGCCATTTGACCTGTTTCCACAGACAAAACATCTGGAATGCGTGGTCACTTTACAGCGCGCTGGCAGTCACGATTAATTCGATAGAATGTAGTGGTGACTTCTAGTCGCCAATCGCCGCTCGGCCCCAATGGCGACTCAAAGTCACCACTACATCTCAATCGGCCAGTGCAGCCGCCAGCTCACGGTAATCACCTGCTTCATTATAAGCCTGAGCGGACACACGCAACATTCGTGCAGGTGGTCGCGGCCATGAGAATACTGGTACCTCAATTGCAAAGCTACGCGCCAGATGATCTTGCAGCGGATCGAATCTGAGCGGCGAGACGGATTCCCCATCCTCAGGTGACGCATCTGGCAATGGTAGAGATGCCAGTGATCCTAACATTGATTCAGGACAAGGCGGAGCGATGCCCAATGCATCACACAACTGCCTGCGCCCTGCGCACACCAGCGCGTGATTCGCTTTCATCAATCCATTCCAGCCATCGACATGACGCTCAGCCATCACACGCAGAGCCTCTGGCACACTGAGACAAGCAGAAGGATCCGATGTCCCCATCCAACCGAATTCAATTAGAAATCGTGAGCGGTCAGTGCGGGGCGAATTCGCACCGTGACTGATCGTCAGCGGCCTGATACTGTCCTGTTTATCTTTTCGAACATGCAAGAAAGCGGATCCCTTCGGCGCACAGATCCACTTGTGGCAATTCCCGGTGTAATAGTCGGCACCAATCGCTTCCACATTGAGCGGAATCATTCCCGGCGCATGGGCACCATCGACAAGGACTTCTACTCCCCTGTCGTGACAGAGTGACACTAGAGTTCGAATCGGCAGGATGATCCCCGTTTCACTGGTGACATGATCGAACAATGCCAGCTTTGTCCGTGTGGACATCGCACGCTCGACTGCGGCAACAATTTCGTCAGCATCGCTAAGGGGAAACGGCACATTCGCTACGACAATTCGCGCCTGCTTCTTTTCAGCGATATGCCTCAGCGCGTTGCCACAGGCATTGTAGACATGATCAGTCGTCAGCAACTCGTCGCCCGGCTCCCAGTTAAGGGAATTGAGCACAGTATTCACGCCAGTCGTTGCGTTGGGAACAAAGACTAGATCGTCCGCATTCGCACCGACAAAGGTCGCAAGGCTCGCGCGCGCGCTGTCCAGCATCGATTCAAGATCACGGACTAAAAACTGCATCGGCCGCCGCTCCATCTCCATGCGCAGTGCCTGCTGGAAGTCCAGCACTGGTCGTGGACAGCTTCCGAACGAACCGTGGTTCAAGTAGGTGACATCCGGATCCAACGCCCAGAATTCATGCGCTAAATCATCCATTGTGGCAAAGGTAACTGATCGTAGGTCACTAGCATGAGCCTGACAACCATGGAATGGCGACGTCCCAAGCCCGCAGGCTCGCGCGCTTTTCCATCGACTTTCTGTTGCTACGTTGCAGGATGCCTGCATGAATATGCGCACGATTTCCACCTTTATCGGTACAGCCCTGTTGGGAACACTCGCTATACCACTTTCGCCATTGATGGCTGACCATCATAAAGAACTCAAAGAAACGCCCGTCTGGCCGCAGTCAGCACCGGACGAGCCAGCGAATATCACCGAAAAGAAGAAAGACGGTGAAATGGGCAAAGATGGCACCTACCGAATTCCCTATGTCGACTCGCCGACACTGACCTGGTATCCTGCGGCTGAGGACAAAGCGAATGGCGCTTGCGTCGTCATTTGCCCTGGAGGAGGCTACAATATTCTGGCATGGAATCTGGAAGGAACTGAGGTCGCTGAGTGGCTAAACTCAATCGGTGTCAGTGCAGCCGTATTGAAATACCGTGTACCAAGAAGAGACCCAGAGAATCCGCACGCCTGGCCACTGCAGGATGTGCAACGCGCCATCCGCATTGTGCGGAGTGAAGCCGATGATCGCAAAATCGATGCCAACCGTATTGGTGTGTTAGGTTTTTCCGCTGGCGGGCATCTCACCATCATGGCCGGCACCCATTGGAACGAGCAATCTTACTCACCGATCGATTCCATCGACAAGGTCAGCGCACGGCCGGATTTTCTCATCCCTATTTATCCCGCTTACCTCGGCGACAAGGAACAGCCAGGGAAATTGAGCCCTCTGGTTCATGTGACTGAAGAAACACCGCCGGCCTTCATTGCCATCACTCATGATGATGCCGATCGCTCGCTATACGCCGCCCTCTTTTACGCAGCGCTTCGTCAGAATAGTGTGATGGGAGAAATCCACATTTATTCAAAAGGCGGACACGGCTACGGCCTCCGCCCATCCGATAATCCCGTCCATACCTGGCCGCAACGTTGCGCCGAGTGGCTGGATACGGCCGGATTTCTCAAGAAAAAGTGACAGCCCTCTCCAACTTTCTCACACGGTAAACAAAGCGTGTCCGAGAACGTCCATACGCGGCCGAATCCCCAGGCCTGGATCATGTGAGGCAGCCATGCGGCCGTTCACACGTTTGGGTGCTCCCTCGGCCGTGCTGACGGTCACGTAGCTATTGAAATCGGTCGCGGTGAAGAGCAATTCCGTGGGTGTGCTGTGGGCCAGGTGTGAAATCGCTGCGGTGATGATATCACTTCCCCACGTGTCTTCGATTGTCATCGCAATTCCCATCGCGACGCAAATATCGCGCACCTCGCGCGCCTTGGTGATTCCGCCCAGCTTGCTGATTTTGATGTTGATGACATCCATCGCCTGGTCATTCACGGCGCGGATCAATTCGGGGATATTGTAAATCGACTCATCGAGCACAAAGGGATGATCTGTCCGGCGTCGGATCGACAAGCATTCTTCGTAAGTCTCGCAGGGCTGCTCAATGAACACATCCAGATCGCGCACTCCGCGCACCACGCGAGCAGCATCTTTCATCAGCCAGCCCGTATTGGCATCGGCTACCAGGACGTCCCCCTTTTCCATCAAAGCTGAGACCGCGTGAATGCGTTCAATATCCGTATCAGGATCACCGCCCACTTTAAGTTGGAACCGTCGATAGCCCTCAGCCCGGTAACCAGCGACTTTTTTGGCCATGATCTTCGGATCCTCTTGAGAAATGGCACGGTAGAGAACGTGATCGTCACCGAATCGTCCTCCCAGAAGATTGCAGACTGGCTGCCGAGAAACGCGCCCTAACAAATCCCAACACGCCATATCGATCGCCGATTTGGCATAGGGATGGCCTTTCAATGCACGATCCATTGCCTGGTAGACCACTCGCGGCTGCGTAGGATCCAATCCGATGATGTGCGGCGCAATTTCCTGAATTCCAGCACGGGCACCAGAAGGATAGGAGGGCAAATAAACCGGCCCCAATGGACAAACTTCGCCATAGCCGAGCAATCCCGCATTCGTCTCAAGTTCGACGATCGTGCTGTCGAACACATCGACCGACTTCCCTCCCGACCATTGATAGCTGCCCTCGTGTAGCGGCAGATCAACTTGATAAACTCGGACTCCAGTAATTTTCATCGGCATCCCCATCGCCTAACAGCTGGCGCACAGAAACTCAACCTGAATCCGTGTTCCTCGCGTCAACTTTTCAGGCATTCCGCAATGTAGCTTCGCGACTTGTTGATCGCAGCTGTAATCGCTTCAGCGGTCGGGAGAATAGGTATGCCACGTGGCACCGGATGCATAAAAATCTCACAATAGCCGCCATAGTTGATGTCCTTGAGTGCGCTGACAACAGGACGATAATCGAGCCCACCGCCGTGACCTGGCAGCTGCTGCATTTCGATTTCTTTTGGCACTTTCTTGCGAATGCCTTCCGAGTGTTCTTGGAAGTAAATGAATGGAATGCTGCGATCACCCAGCTCGCGAATGAGTGCCGGGATCTCGTCCTCGAATGCGTGCAGATGGTGCAATGCCAGAGCGATCCCCAAGTGAGAGGACGTGTTCATTTCGGCAAAGTAACGCAAGGCATCCGGGTGATAGAGAAGTTGCCGATCATGGTTCTCGATGGCAATGACCAGACCATGCGCCTCTGCCGCAGCCACATGCGGCTTCAATTTTTCCAGGAATGCCTTCACAGCTTGTTTCGCTGCCTGGCCACTCGGTTCACTCGGGCCGGTCGAGCCCGTTACCAGAATTTCTCCTCCGAATTTCTTCACCACTGCCATCTCCTCTTGCAGTCCGAATGGCCCCATCGCATACCGAGTGAACACCGCTGGCGTCACCTTGTGCTTCTTCAGCAAGTCCAACGCTGCCGCATGCCCCATCTCATCGATCTGCTCCCGTTGATTGCCATGCACGCGGCACCAGATATCGATCGCTGCCGCTCCCGTTTTTGCCACTTCAGGCAAGATGACATCGAGCGGCATTTCACCATACATCGCTGACGAAAGAATGTAGCGCAGCCGAAAAATCTCAACCTCGTCACCAGCCGCCAGTGTCACAGGCAGGGCTGCCGCACCAGCCAACAATCTTAAGGATTCACGCCGATTCATGATGCTTGCTGCTTCGTGCGTTCTTCATTGAGCAATTTGATCCACGGCCCGAGGTATCGACCATTGTCATGATACGTCCTGCCGGAAACCAGATTCCCATCCACCACACAGGCTTCATTCACAAAAATCCCACCACAGACCTCCAGATCAAACTGGCACTTCGGCACCGTCGCCATTCGCCTTCCTTTCACTCGCCCCGCCCTGGCTGGGATTTCGACGCCATGACAGACACTCGCGATCGGCTTTTCATTGTCAAAAAACCACTGCGTCACGCGAATTAGATCCGGGTGATCGCGAATGTATTCCGGTGCCCGTCCACCACTGAAAAAGATGCCGACATAGTCCTCCGGCTGAATGTCCTCGAAAGCGATATCCGCATCGATCGTATAACCTTCCCATTCTTTGGTGATCGTCCACCCCGGTTTCACTTCATGCATTACCATCTGATACTTGCGCTTCTCGGGCGCAGCCACCACTGGGACAAATCCGTCCTCCTGCAGGCGATAAAACGGATAAAGCGTGTCGAGCGTCTCACTCGCATCACCCACAATGACAAGAACCTTAGAATCTGACATGGCAGGATCATTGCCCGATCCACCCGGAAATTGCAAAACGAAAACACCCTGATTCCCCGGCTTCGTCCTTAATGCTTTTGATCCAAGAACCGCAGCACTGCCGGAACCATGATTCTCGAGAAAAACTCGTCGGGAGGTGAGTAGGCGAGACCGGTGTGCATGGTCCCAGCGTTCGTAAGGCAAACGATAACGATGTCTGTCTCTTCGATCCAATACATCATTCCAGTAAAGCCTAGCGTTCCTCCAGAGTGTCCGACAAACGTCTTGTCTCCGTAGAAATTCTCAATCCGGCAGATTGCCTGTCTGTAACTGAATCCCTGACGGACGGCTTCTTTCGGAGGAGAATAGGCATAGCGCTCACCGGGAGCAAACTCAGCCACAGCCCCTTCGCGAATGATGTAATCAAGCGTCTCAACCTTCTCCCAGACGTGCTTGAGATCCATCTTATTTCCACGTCCCCGCCGGATCCAGTTTTCATCAAATTCCCACGAGGGAATTCCACTCTGATGGTTAAGAAGCGTTCTCAAAGGTGCGATCCCAGCATTGGGAACCTTTCCGACTACCTCCAGATCTACATAATCAGTGGTCGTCTTCTCAAGGTCTAGCTTACCCTCTTCGACCATCTGAAGAACGATCGCAGCCACGAACGATTTGGTGATACTTCCGATTCCAAACAGATCTGCGGGACTCCAATGGCAACATCATCGTGACTGAGCAGGGAAGGCATCTGGTTCATCGCATCAGTCCCGATGGCAAGAAGAAGGAAACGATCGCGGGAAATGGCACCACTTCCGAACCCATCAACGGCAGGCCTGCAACCGAGATTGGACTCCATGAGGTAAGAGGTGTCGCCCTGCGACCGGATGGTAGCTATTTTCTGTGCACACACAAAGGTGGTGACGTAATCTTCGTCGATAGCCATGGGATCGCGAACAAGTTGATCGATGGCGAAGGCCGAGGCAATGTTCACGCTGGCGAAGGAGAAGCCGTGTCCACCCCAGGCGACAAGATTAGCGAGCCTCGCGCCGTGACCCTCGCCCCCAACGGGGATCTCATTGTCACAAGTGGTGACTACGGATTCGTTCGTGTGGTGAAAAAGAAGACTCGGTCTTCCGATGACTGAAAGAGAACGAGATGAATGCTCTCGGAAAAGCCTGGCCGGCAATTTTCAGACTCCTGGAACAAAGAAAAACGGGCATCCCCTTTCAGGGAAGCCCGCTTTCTCGTTTGTGGTGGTAGTAGAAAAATCTATTGGATTGGCCGGTCGTTACGGCAGCACCGTGCTGAACTCTGGAGCGATGCCCACTGGCTGAGCGCCTGCGCCTTCGTCACCGAACTCGCGGTGCAGTGTCTGAAACTGGCTTGTCAGAGTCTCGACTTTTACAGCGAGCTCATTGTAAGCAGTGGTGAGAACGTCCCGCTCAAGCTCAAGCGCTTCGCGCTCTGCAGTGAGTTCCTCGATCTCAACGTCCTTGCGCAGACTTTCGGTGTCAGACGCTGCTGCGGTGTCGATTTCGTTCTGCAGCGAAGCAAGTCTTCCGACCAACTCATTGCGATTCTGCACCAGAGCCGCTTGATCGTCTTTGAGACGCTGGATTGTCTCTTGCTTCGTCTCGTTCTCGTCGAGCAATGATTCGAGGCGCTCAGTCAACTTGCTAACTTCTTGAGCGAGTTTTTTGCGCGTATCAATCAACATGCGCTTCTCTTCCTCAAGTCTCCCAAGCAGGCCTTTCTGGTCTTCAGCAATCTTCTGAAGTTCTTCGATCTTTACCTGTAGTCCCTTATTCTCACCGGCTGTTCCAGCAAGTGCGGCATTCTCATCCTTCAGCTTGGCCAGTTCTCCGTTCAAGCGATCTAAAGTTCCCTTCAAGTCAGCAACCAGCGTGGTCTGGTCTTTTACTCGAGCGAACAGTGATGCCACTTCTTTCTGTAATCCAGTGCGCTCACTCTGCAGCGTTGCCACCGATTGCTTCAATCCTTCTTCACGTTTCGCCGCGTCAGCGAGGCTGCCTTCCAGTGACGCCACTTCTTTCTGCAATCCATCTTCACGCTTCGCCGAATCAGCGAGACTGCCTTCCAATTGGGTAATCTTCTGATTCGCAGATGCCAGCTTCGTAGTCAGACCAGCTGCTGTTGCCTGGGTTGCTTTAAGTTGAGTTTCGGTCTCACCAAGCTTCACCGTAAGCGATGCAACATTCTTTTCTGCCACATCAGCTCGAGCTGTCTGGGTGTCGAGGTTGCCAGTCAGAACCATATTGCTTTCAGTGAGCTCATGGTTCTCGTGATTCAGACCGTTGGTTTTAACCGTCAGATCTTGAACGATTTTCTGCGAGAATCCTAGGAATCCTAAGATCGCGACAATGAAGACCCACATGAGCCAGCTCCGGGACTTTCCCTTCGACGCCTCCGAGTCGTAAACTTTTCCTGTAGTAGTTTCGAGAGATTCCATAGGTGGTAGTGTTTCAACCAGTTTACTGATTATACAATTTTTTCACAGCCCTGGTTAAATTTCAGTAAAGAATGTTCAAAATTAAAATCAACAAAAAAGGTTATATAAATTAGAAATAAAGCCATCAAAAGGACTTTTTCCTAGCCACTGGCAACGACACACTTCTAGCACTTATCTGCTATTTAACTACAGATTGAGTCAATTCAGAATTCCACTCACTGATCGTTAACGCCTTACAACTTTATCAAATAAACTTCAGTGGCAGGATGTGAACTCCGGCAGAGAAAGTTTCGAAATGATGGGCACTTTGCAATTTTCAGAGGGAAATCCCACCACCAGCAATAAAAACGGCTTTTCATCACTCGGCCTGCTGAGAATAGAATTCAGAAATGCCATAGGACTGGGTGTATGGGTCAGCGTTGCCAGCCCGGCATGATGGAGAGCGGCGATGAGGAAGCCGGTCGCAATCCCCACAGATTCCTTGGCATAATAAGTTCCCGATTCACGCCCATCGGGGAGAACAACGGTCGATTTCTGAAAAATGGCTACCAGTGCTGGCGCTGTCTCGAGGAATGGTTTCTCTGCGTTGGTGCCGAGTGGTGCCAACGACTCCAGCCAGGCATCAGTCGCACGATCTTGATAAAATTGGCGCTCCTCTACTTCTGCAGCTTCACGAATCCGGCGTTTAATTTTCGACGACCTGACGATCGCAAAATGCCACGGCTGGAGATTTGCTCCATTGGGAGCCGTGCCAGCGGCCCGCAGGCAATCTTCCAACACTCCCTCAGGAATCGGCTCTGGAGAAAATTCGCGCACACTGCGGCGGCGGCTTAGTGCATCTGCAAATTCCCGTGCCCGCGTGCGAATTTCCTCAGTGCTGCGCTTTTCGAACTGTAACGAGACGGTATCCATCGCATCACTACTCTTTTTCAAGAACGACCACGTCTTGCCTTACCGTCGCCTGCGGTACAGCTTGCTCAAGAATCCTACGCACACGAAATCCTTCCTGCGCCCAACGCTTCTGGACGTATTCATGCGTGTGAAAAGTACTGAGGTAATAGTCAGGAAGATCCGGCGTCTTGCCGAGGTCAGTGTAGCAGAATCCTTGCTCCTCATATTCTGTGCGCTGCGCATCTGGAACAAAACGCTGAAACGAAGGACCATGCACAGTCGCCAGCATCAGTCCCCCTTTGCGCAGCTTTGCACCAAGCGCACGCAACCATTCGAACTGCATGTCCTCTGGCAAATGGGTAAACACCGAGAGCACTGTGATGACGTCGAATTCAGGCAAGGCAGCGGGCATCGGTGGTCGATCACCATTTACAAAATAAGTTCCTTTTTCCCCGAGATTCGCATTGCACCAGTCGATCGCCGACTTGTCTATATCGCAGCCAAAAAGTTCCACTTCACCCGGCGCACCGAGGCAGTCGAGGAACCTGGTAACCCGCGCGCAGCCACAGCCAAAATCCAGCACACGCCGCACTCCGCCTGCTGGCAATTCTTCGCGCACAATTTTTCCTAACCTTTGAGCAGCCATGTATCCGGTGATCAACATGTGCATTCCATCATCGAAATCCGCATCTCTACGATGTGCAATGTGGGCAACGATTTCGCGCGGTGGAGTGGCTAGGCTATAGAAGTCTCCAAAGTGCTCCGACCACAGTTGTTGATGCTCCAACTGAAGATCGTCCAGGTTTTCCCGTGTCTCGCGCAGCTGGTACTTGAGACGATCACGAGTGTCACGGATCTTATCTCTCTGCTCGCGAAGCTTCTGCAATTTCGCGGTCAGCTCTTGCACGCGCGAAGCGTCTTGCTGTTTACTCTTACTACTGAATAGTCCCATCTGATTGTACAAGTGTTGACCTTAATGCTTCAGCCGTGTCTAAGGACACCCTCAAGGTAAGCGCGATAATCTGGATTACGGGTCGCCGCAATCAATCGTTCCATCTGCGCATCGTCGATGAATCCCATGTGGCGTGCCACTTCCTCCAGACACGCCACTTTCAAATTTTGCTGACGCTCGATCGTGCCGATATAATTTCCTGCTTCCAGCAGGCTTTCAGGCGTCCCCGTATCGAGCCATGCCACCCCGCGCCCCATTAATCTAACATCCAGTTTTCCGTCGTTCAAGTAGTTGACATTGAGGTCAGTAATCTCAAGTTCACCCCGCTTCGATGGCTGCAGCGACTTGGTGCGCTCGACCACCGAATCGTCGTAAACATACAGCCCCGGCACGGCGTAGTTGCTCTTTGGATTGCTCGGTTTTTCTTCGATACTTAGTGCTTTGCCATCGGCATTGAATTCGACAACTCCAAAACGCTCAGGATCGCGCACGTGCGCGCCGAACACGCAACCGCCACTCTCCAGCGCAAGCGCTTCACGAAAGAACCCCAACTTTCCATAGAAAATGTTGTCACCCAGAATCAGCGTTGCACCATCGCCTTTGAGAAACGATTCACCGATTAGGAATGCCTGCGCGATCCCTTTTGGCTCCGCCTGTTCAGCGTAGTCAATCTTCAACCCCAGCTGTGAACCGTCGCCGAACAAATCTTTAAATTGTGGCAGATCCTTAGGCGTCGAAATGATCAACACCTCGCGAATTCCCCCGAGCATCAGCGTCGACAGCGGATAGTAGATCATCGGCTTGTCGTACACTGGCAGCAGTTGTTTGCAGACAATCTGCGTCAACGGATGAAGTCGCGTTCCCGCGCCTCCAGCCAGGATGATTCCGCGGGTGCTTCTTTGATCGGTCATGGTCACTCAGGCGTGGTAAGCTTCACAATGCCCGCCGTCAACCCCGGCAAAACCCGCAGTGGAACAAAATTTCAGCCAAACTGGAGCCTATTCTACTTACAGTTTACGCACCTGATAGTAGCGGACTGGGCCTTCGATGTTGGCTGAAAAGGAGGTCATCTCGCCGTCGGATTCGATGCCGTCATCGATTTCGATCCAATTGTCGAGACTGACCGATTCCAGGAAACTGTAGGTGGCACCCGGTTCAGACCTCCAGGTTACGGTAGCTTTGTTAGTTGTAGCGTTGTAGGCGATATCAGAAACAGCGAGAGGCGTTTTCACCTGGCTGGCCAGCACCCATGAAACTGCAGCGTCAAAAAGTTGAATTCCGGTTTCGTTAAAATTCGCCGCACCATCATTTCCAGCGAATCCGAAGAAAACCCGGCGCGCCGGATGAATAAAGGCAACGGTTTCGCCGTCTTCGTCCAAAATTTCACCACCCTCATCGATCGCGTAGAGCCCACTTCGCGTATCATTGTCAGGTGCCCATGCAATCACAGCAGCGCTGACTGGCGGTTCAGCGGCATGGTACTGCGCTTGATTGGTCGCAACCGTCTGCTCACCCGCCTCGATACGGCAGAAATGGGATGTTCAACATCGGTGATGATCACGGTGACATCAAATCCGTATTGCTGGGCCAATCGTGTCGCGACCCAGCCGTCTCCCCCATTGAGCTGTCCTCCTCCGGTAATGAGCAGTGCCTTTCTTCCACTTTTAGCCACAAAAGACCACTGCTCAGTGACCGCACCATACGTCAGTTCAATATTGACCGTCTCACCGGAGGCGAATGGTTCTGCTGGTTGGTGGGTCAGCATCTTCCCGCCTGCCTCGTCCGTGGCTGTGTAGCTGACGTCCGAGCCATTGACTTTCATCAGCGGTTCCTCATTTTCGCCAAGGTTCATCACGGTCACGCTGATAGCCGTGTCACGGGCCACTCCTGTATCGTTCAAGGGAGGCGATAGCGCCGACACATAAGCCCGTGATGGCTCAGAGATCGCCCGCCAGGCTTTGACCGCTTCTTCATTGTCTGGATCATTCACTAAGACACGCTCACCGTTTTCATCCTCCGAGAAAAACTCCAGCGTTGCATCACCCGTCCATTGTGCAAGGAGCAGGCGGACAGAATACAGGCCGGCGGCAGGAGCCGTGACAGTTACGAGTCGATCAGTCTTACCGGAATTCGTATCAGAACCAACCGCTTGAACCCGAAAAAGGTCTCGCGCATCATTGGCATGAAAGGCGATTTCAACAGCGTCGTCATGATGCACACCAAGAATGGTTTCCCCTTCTGGAAGTTCAAGAAACGTCACGACCTCAAGCGAAAAATTCTGACCGTTTTCGTAGAAATCGAGAAAATCGTCATCAGCACCTGGAATGCCTGGAAAGAACTTGTCGGCCTGCTCTTCGAGATCTGTGAAGTTTCCGTCTTCGATTGGGATCCCCAAGTTGTCCGCACTGTAGTTGATGACGCCCTCTTCGACGAACGTCCCATCTGGTGCGGTAGCCGTGGTGCCGTCCCAGCCATCGGTGGTGACAATTTCACTTTCGCTGGTGGCGACGAGGTTCACGTAGGGTTCGGCAATTTGCGGATCGATCAGGCGGCCCGACAGATGCGCATTGCCCCGCGCGATCGTTGCCGTAAGTCCGGAATTTTTTTCGGGCCTGCACAATTTTCCCAGAAAAGCCCGGCATCTCATCGTCTCGGAGATCTATTGCATAGCCGGAACCTTCCGTAAGCGTTAGCTCATCATCTTGCGCAAATGCGTTCATTGAAAAGAAAGGCAGAGCAACACGGCTCAATACCACGCATGCGGTTCTCGTAATCATCTTCTTCAGTTGGGTTTTGCCAAATCTTACTCCTGTGCCCCCAACCGTGACGAGACAATCTTATGCACCCAGTATCAGCACTATAGAGCGGCTCGATCCACCAAACCCGGATGCACCAGAACAATTCGACACACTAGAATCACTAGACGGCTTCTTACACCCAATGTGTCAAAACCTTGGCCTTATACTTGCTTCTCGATCTTGCGCCATGCTCTTCAGTCGTGTTTGTCTCCTACCAGCACTCGGAAACTCACGGCCCCTTCCTATCCATGAACCACCCCACAGATCACCACTTCCTATCCCGCAGCCACTCACTTCTGGCTACTTCCCTTTTCTTATGGGCAAGTTTATTGGCAAGTGTCACTGCGGCAGTTGCCTCATCGACTGTTATCATCAGCGAAAGCTTCGATGGCAAAACGGAAGAATCAGATCTCGGAGTCTTTTCGCGAACCAGTGTTACCAGCACGGCGGACTGGTATCTGGAACCGCAATTTGGTGGACCCTTTGTGCAGATCAATGGATTCGGTGCCGACGTTGCCAGCGACGACTGGCTCATTCTGGATGACCCACTGGATCTCACCACTTTTACCAATCCAGAACTGACCTTTAGATTCCGCAATCGATTCATGGGTCCATTTCTCGAGGTAGTGGTCTCTCAGGACTATGATCCAGCAACCCACACCGATCCGAGCGATGCAACATGGACATCGCTACCTTATTTCACGGAAGGCGACAATGAACCGGATGGAAGTGGCCAGGATCAATTTTCAGACGTCATCAGCCTCAGCGACTACTTAACCGACTCGGTTTACATCGGATTCCACTATGTGACCACAGGTACCGGATCCGACGATGGTGCGCGATGGACGATTGATGACTTCCTGATCAACGAAAGTAATCCCGATGCCGTTATCGTCGATGCTCCCCTGGACTTTGATATCGATCCGTTCAGCACCGTGAATGTTGAAGGATTCGAAGATTGGTTGAATTCTTCATTCGGTGGCCGTGACGGTGCCTTCATCGATGGTTCGTTCGATACAGAATACAATGAAGACTGGCTGATCTCACCGCAAATCGAAATCAATGAAGGCGACATTCCCGTGTTCAGTTTTGATCACTATACAGACCAAAGTGGACCGGATTTGCAGGTTTTGATTTCGACCAACTATGATCGTTCTATTCACACTGATCCCAATACTGCGGAGTGGCATGAGCTACCGGTAGATCTGTCATCCCAGGATGCCGACACTTGGAAGTCCTACTCCGCTATCAGCATCTACGGATACGTTGGTGAGGACATTTATATCGCCTTCAAGTACACGTCAGATCGCGAAGAAGACTCGCCAGGCAAGCTGTCCGGCATCGCCAATTTCTGCGTTTTCCGCGTCGATTCAGCGCCTGTTCTTACAGCGTCCGTTTCAACTACCCTTCCTACCCCGACGACCAGTGAAGCTGTGCCTTTCGAATCAAGCTACGCCGGAGGCAAGTGGCCGTTCACCTATCTCTGGGACTTTGGCGACGGCCAGACGTCGACTGAGGCGCAACCATCACACACTTATGAGAACGTTGGCACTTACACTGTCAAACTCACTATCACTGACGCCACAGACACGTCCGTTGTAGTGGAGAAAGTGGATTTTATCAGCGCGCTCAACGAAGCCAACGTCTTCGTCAAACGCAACTTTGAGGGGCCCATCGACAGTAAAGTTCCGGCACCGTGGACAGATTACAGCGTCGCAAGCGACATCGACTGGCACATTGACAGGGAGAGCGGCCGAGTGGGCGCCTTCACCAGAGGATTTGGCGCTGACGAGCCGAGCGAAGACTGGTTGATCTCTCCGCCCATGGAATTCACTGGTGATTCGATCCCTGTGCTGTCATTCGACATTCACTCTGAATTCGACGGCCCGCTGTTGGAAGTCCTGATATCGACCGACTACAACCCATCCGACAATGGAACAGATCCCACAGAAGCAACCTGGAGCAAGATCGGCATCGATCTCAGTGGCGTGGAAGTCAATATGTGGACAACGTTTTCCAATATCAGTCTGGCCGGAATTACGGGAACGGTTCACCTTGCATTCAAATATGTGTCGCTGGGCACGGAAAATGGCATGGGACGCACCTATGGTATTGATGAGGTCAACATCTTGAATGGAGACACCATTCCGCCTCTTTCTCCCATCCAGATGTTCGCATCTGCCACAGACACGACGACAGAAGAGGCGCTGTCCTTTTCAGCGCTCGGCACTGGCGGCAAGTACCCTTACACTTACCTATGGGAATTCGGTGACGGCCAAACTTCGCCCGAATCGTCACCCTCACATGTGTTCGCCACACCAGGCGTATTCTCAGTCACCCTGACCGTGACCGATGCTCTCGGCAGCGAGCAAACTGTCACAGAAACCGATCTCATCAGCGTCATCGATGCGGCATCCATATTGCTGAACATCGATGTCGTCGGCTTTGATGGCGACCTTGTTGAGGAACCCTGGATCAACTACAGCGTTCTCAGCTCAACGGACTGGACTTATGCGACGTTCAATGGGCAACAAGGCGCGTTCATCAACGGCTTCGGCGCTGATGATCTGAGCGACGATTGGTTGATCTCACCAGATTTTGCGATTTCGGATGGCGAAATGGGACTACTCAGCTTCGACTTTTATTCCTTCTTCAACGGGGGAGGATTTGAAGTTCTGGTTTCGGCTGACTACGATCCCGCAGCAGACGTAGACCCTGCCTCCGCAACATGGATTCCGATCGATGCAAACTTCGGCAGCGACAACTGGAGCCGTATCTCAGAAATTGAAGTCAGGGTCACCGGAGCCAAGCTGCATCTGGCATTCCACTACACCAGCACAGGCTCCGATGCCGGGGACGGACGACGCATCGGACTCGACAATATCCAAATGTTCAAAACCGATGCACCAGTCGACGAGAACATCCTGCTGAGCACCGATTTTGTCGGCACAAGCGGCGCTCCCATCGCAGCACCATGGAACGGCTACAGTGTGACCAGCGATGCCAACTGGGCGACGAACACGCGCAGCGACCGCATCGGTGCGATCATGAATGGAATTGATGCTGATGGCCCAAGTGAAGATTGGCTGATCTCGCCAGTGATCGATGTCAGCGCCACGCCATTCCCGTCACTTACATTTGACTACTTTACGCGGTTCATCGGGCCTGAACTCGAGATTCTCGTATCCACGGACTACAACCCGGCAGTCGATGATGATCCCGCTGGAGCTACTTGGACAAGCCTCCTCATCGACCTGACAGGAGCGGCGAACAGCAGCTGGACAACGATCTCAGATATCAGTCTTACAGGCATTTCAACTGGAAACCTTACAGTTGCCTTCAATTACACCTCGACTGGAGAAGATTCCGGACAGGGAAAAGAGGTCGGCATCGACAACGTTGTCATCAGAAAGAACGAGAGCACACCAGCGCTCGCTGCCAACTTCGCGATCAGTGACACCAGCGTGACGACTGAAGACATAGTCACGTTTTCTCCTTCAAGTAACGGCGGCACGCGGCCCTATACCTTCGCCTGGGATTTCGGCGATGGCACAAGTTCTACTGATGCCTCCCCCAGCCACCAGTATGCCACTCCCGGCACCTACACGGTCGCCCTCACAGTAACAGAAACTGGCGGAGCCGAACAGGTCGCCACAAAAACTAATGTGATCGCCGTAATCGATGCCGCACTGGTTCTGGTTCTGAAAGACTTCGAAGGAGCAGACAACAGCGCCATCCAATTGCCTTGGACTTCTTACAATGTCACGAGCGAGGCTGTCTGGCAGCTGGATACATTCGATGGACAACAAGGTGCTTTCATGAATGGATTTGGCACTGACGATGCCAGTGACGATTGGTTAATTTCGCCTCCATTTGCAGTAGCGGCTGATGAACTGGCCATTTTCAGCATGGATTTTTATACGTTGTTCAGCGGCGGCACTTTTGAGATTCTGGTTTCGAATGATTACGATCCCGCCACTGACGAAGATCCTGAGTCGGCCACCTGGACAGTTGCGACTGTTGATCTCAGCGGTGAGGGCTGGGGATCCGTCGCCGACGTCCAATTGCCCACGGTGCGTGGCGATTCTGTCTACCTGGCATTCCGCTACACTTCAGTGGGTGTCGAGGCAGATGAGAGCCGCCGCATCGGGGTCGACAACATCACGATCGTCCGTTCGAAGGTTGCCACAGAACTCGCAGCGACGTTGTCTACCAGCACAACAGATGCTCTGGCTGGCGAAGACATTACCTTCACCGCATTTGCGAATGGCGGTACCGAGCCGTATTCTTATAGCTGGAGTTACGGCGATACAGTGACGCAATCGGGACAAGTCACCACCCACAGCTACGCTGCCGCTGGCACATTCACGGCTCAGCTGACCATCACCGATGTCAGCGATGCCACAGCAACGGCAAGCGTGGAAATAGCGGTCGTACATCCAGACGATTTACTGATCCAAACGACCTTCGCCGGTGACGACACAGCACCTGTTCCATTGCCGTGGACGACGTTCAGCTCCGCCAGCAATAACGACTGGCAACTGGCCACTTTCTCCGACGTGCAAGGGGCATTCGCCAACGGGTTTGGAGCCGATGCCGCCAGCGATGACTGGTTGATCTCCCCTCCGTTCAGCATCGGATTCTATAATCAGTCGACGCTTTCCTTCGACTATTTTGAAACGTTCGACGGCCCGAATTTGGAACTTCTTGTTTCTGGACGCTACGATCCAGCAGTCAACGCAGACCCTGCACAGTCGCACTGGACGCCTGTCAACGTCGACCTGTCGACAATCGAAGGATCGACCTGGACAACGATCCGCGAGATCGATCTCAGCGCATTCTCCGGAACCGATTGTTACCTCGCTTTCCGCTACACTTCGAATGGATCTGAAGCGGGCGATGGCAAGCGCATCGGCATCAACAATGTGCGACTGCTCTCGATCACTACCGATGCGCCGGCACCGGAAACGTATTCCTTTAACGAATGGAAAGCAGTGAACGGCTACTTCAAACCCGGAGATCCCGATGGTGAGCCCACAGCAGATCCAGACGGCGACGGACTCAACAATGCAGTGGAGCATCGCTTCAACCTGAATCCGCTTCAGGGCTATGGATTCGACAATCTGCCTGCGCTCACCCAGCAGGATGACGCACTCGTTCTCACTTACACACGCATGTCAGATGGAGGAACACTCTGGAATACGCAGTTCAGTGAGGATCTTTCGACATGGACAAATGCCGTCGAAAACACGCACGTCCAGACAGAGATTGTTGACTCCGGCCAACTTGGTGACGTGCTACAGACAGTGAACGTCACTCTAACGGTCGGCGATGATCAGAACACACTTTACTGGCGTGTAGCGATACCGAATGAGTAGGAGTGTTAGAGGAACATTCCAGGAACTGGGATTGCCTGCTGCGTCCAGACAAAACTGTCGAGCTGACTCCAGTCCGCGTAGACACTGCGCTGAAAGACCACCAGTTTTCGATCCGCACCGCGCTGCAGCTGGCACAGCTCAGCCACCTCGTCTATGTGCGCGATCCCGCTGATCGGCAGCAGTTCGCCGGTAGCATCGGAATGCAGGAGACGGCAGCATTCAGCAAGTGGGAGCTGCACTGGTCGCGATTCGACTTGAACGACTGCGACCCGGGGTCTCCCAGCGTGCTGTGTTTTCGCGGCAGTAGTGATCCTCGTCACTGGGTGCTCAACGTGAGCGCTTTACTGGTCGACTGGCAGCACGGAGGCAAAGTTCATCTGGGATTTCAGCAGGCGTATTCGAAATTAAGGGACTCGCTGCTTCGAGAATTGCAGCGGCGACCAGCCGCAGAATGGATCGTCACCGGCCACAGTCTGGGTGCCGCCCTCGCTCAGCTGGCAGCCAGCGATCTCGATGTTCCCTGTCGCAGTGTCTACACCTTTGGCTCACCTCGACCAGGCAACCGTGATTTTCGCAGTGCACTTGAGGCCCGGAGCAAGATCCACCGCATCGTGCACGGCCACGATTTCGTGACGCAACTGCCGCAGCACTGGAAACGCCTGAAGCAACTCGCATTCGTTCATCCCGGGCAGCTGATTCACGTCAATGCTGACGGCACACTGGATCCCGGCGGCGAGGCCGTGCTTCCCACCCCAGAGCAGATGCTGCAGCAGTCACTGCAGGCCATCAAATCGCCCGACCAACGTGCTCAACCTGTCCCCGCCCTGCTCGATCACGCTCCCATTCACTATGTGCGCGTCCTGCGCCGCTGCCTCGAGCGCGCCGAGCAAACTGGCGGTGAACCTTGAGTTGACAGCGCAACGACTGCGGGTGAATGCTGCGCAACCTCGTAACCAACAACACGATGAGCGCATCTGATCTCCCTGCCGGCCCACGCCGGTTTCACTTTATCGGCATCTGCGGAACTGCTATGGGCGCGGTCGCTGGAGCCATGAAACGCCGCGGCTATGAAGTCACTGGCTCTGACGCCAATGTCTATCCGCCCATGTCCACCTACCTCGAAAGCGAGGGAATCAGCATTGCCAGCGGCTACGATGCAGCCAACATTCCACCGGATACGGATGTCATCGTCGTCGGCAATGCCATCAGCCGCGGCAATCCTGAAGCCGAACAAGCGCTCCGCCTTAAGGCGCTCTACGTGTCGATGCCAGAAATTCTGAAGCAATATTTCCTGCGCGGAAAGCGCAATCTGGTTGTCACTGGCACGCACGGAAAAACGACTACCACCACGTTGCTCACCTGGATCCTGAAAAACGCAGGCACCGACCCCGGTTATCTCATCGGTGGTATCCCCAAGAATTTCGATGGTGGTGCAAATTTCACCGAGTCCGAATTTGTCGTGCTTGAAGGAGACGAATACGACACGGCGTTTTTTGACAAGCGATCGAAGTTCCTCCACTACCTGCCGGAAGTCGCGATCATCAATAACATCGAGTTCGATCACGCTGACATTTTCGATAACCTCGACCAGATCCTGCTCACCTTTACCCGGCTACTGCGCGTGGTTCCGGACAACGGCTGTATCTACGCCAATGGGGATGATGCGAACTGCCTGAAAGTGGTAGCTGAATCGCCATCGCCGGTGGTCACTGTCGGCATAAGCGAGTCCTGTGACGTGACGATCTCCAACATTCGCTACAGCGCGGACGGTTCGCGCTTCGAGCTCGACGGCGTTGAATTTTTGCTGCCCATGGATGGCGAATTCAACGTGCGTAATGCCGCCATGGCAATCTGTGCAGCACGATTCGCAGGACTCGACGACTCGATCATTCGTGCCGGACTTGAGAGTTTCACGGGCATCGCTCGGCGTCAGGAAGTGCGCGGTGAAGTGCGCGGAATTAGAATCATCGATGATTTCGGCCACCATCCCACCGCCATTTTACAAGCTGCAGAAGCCTTGAAGCGGCGCTATCCGGACGGCAGACTGTGGGCAGTCTTTGAGCCACGCTCGAATACTACGCGGCGCGCCATTTTTCAGCAGGATCTAGTCGATGCACTCGCCGCAGCAGACGGAGCCATCGTCGCCGCAGTGCCAGATCCGGCAAAAGTAGCAGCAGCTGATCGACTTGATCCTCAGCAATTGGTGGCAGACGTCAACTCTCGCGGCACCGAAGGCTATTTTGAAGATGGAGTCGATGCGATCATCGAACGACTGAAACCAATTGTGAAAGAAGGCGATACCATCGTTGTCTTCAGCAATGGTGGCTTCGATGGTATCCACGACAAGCTCCTCAACCGACTCTAGGCACGATGCCTCTCTCACCGTTAGTGCACGGGTTGGCTACCCTGCAGCAGCACTACCCTCGCAATCGAAAATATTTAATTGCTGTATCTGGTGGCAGAGATTCCATCGCTCTGCTGCATTGTCTCGTGTCAGCTGGCTACAGACGGCTGATCATCTGTCACTTGAATCATCGCTTGAGAGGATCGGCTTCAACCGCAGATGCGCGATTCGTCGCTTCACTGGGGAAACGGTATGACGTCCCAGTCGAAACAGGCACTGCAGATGTGAAGCGGATTGCAAATGTGGAACATTTGTCGATTGAAACCGCAGCTCGCCTGGCTCGCCATCGCTTCTTTTTTTCAGTCGCAAGTCAACATCGATGCCGTCAAATTTTTCTGGCGCACCACGCCGATGATCAGGTCGAGTCGGTGCTCATGCATCTCTTTCGCGGTTCCGGACAAAAGGGCACAGCAGGAATGCCCGAGCGCACCCTCATGCAACCGCCACCCGGGTCACTTGCCCGCAAGCCGATCTCGATTGTCCGACCTTTCCTGGACATCTGGCGTTCTGATATTGACACTTACATCCACACCCACAAACTGAAATGGCGAGAAGACGCCAGTAACAGCAGCACCCTGCCGCTCCGCAATCGCGTTAGATCCGTCTTAGTACCAGAGCTCAGGCAGGTCTTCGAACGGGACATCCGTCCCATGGTCCTTCGCTTCGCCGAAATCGCCGCAGAGGACCATGACTTCATTGCCAGTGTCGCCAGCTCTGAACTTCAGGAAATCTGCTCAGACACCGATCAGATTCGCGTTAGCAAATTGCGCGCCTTGCATCCTGCGCTCCAGCGCGAATGCCTCAAACAATGGTTCCAGCAGTTCGATCTCAAGGGCATTGGTTTTCGAGAAATCGAAGCCACGCGCAAACTCATGGACACCACTCATCCCTCTAAGATCAACCTTCCGCACGATCGCCATGTCCAGCGGAGAGCAGGATGGATCTTTATCGCGTGAGGACACCAATCAAGGAAGAAGATCGCAAGCTCCGCTGGCAACGTTCCTGATCCGCTGCATATTCAACCGCGTTGACCCTTTCGAAAAAACCTCATGCTCAAGCAATGCCGGCGCACCCTGTGACAGCGGTTTTCCTGACATTCATCGTCAACGGTGCCTTGCTGGGAACCTGGGTGTCGCGGATTCCGGCGATACAGGCGAAGCTGGAGCTAAGTGAAGCAGCACTGGGCATCGTACTTCTCGGCTTATCGCTGGGCGTGCTAGTGGGACTGTCGCTCGCCAGTGGCTGGGTGACGCGCTTTGGCAGCCGCATGGTTATCATCGTCAGCTCGAGCATCATGTGCATCGCGCTTCCCGGCCTGCCACTGATGCCCAATGTCTGGATGTTGTGGCCATTGCTATTTCTGTTCGGCGGCGCCATGAGCATCATGGACGTCGCAATGAACGAGCAAGCGATCTTCGTTGAACGCCAGGCGAAGAAACCGCTGATGTCACGCTTCCACGGTGCCTTCAGTATTGGAGGCCTTGCGGGAGCGCTTCTTGGTGCCGCATTTGCGAGTGCACACATTGCTCCTTTTCTGCATTTCATCGTAGCAGTTGCTTTGTTTGGCAGTGGCATGGGCCTGGCAGCACGGCACCTTCTCCGGCAGACAGAAGTGCAAGTGGACGCTGCCCCAGTGTTCTGCATTCCCAGTCGTGCTCTTTGGCCATTGGGGCCACTGGGAGCAGTAGCTCTGATTTGCTCCGTAGGTGAAGGAGCGACGGCTGATTGGAGCGCCGTCTATCTTGCGGACACTTTGGGATCTGAAGAAGGGACAGCGGCACTCGCCTTCGCCGCCTATTCGCTGGCGATGACCATTGCGCGTTTCTCAGGAGACCACCTGAAATCGCACTTCTCACTTGTGAGTATCGTGCGCACGGGAGGATGGATCGCTGTGGCGGGATTAGTGTTAGTCGTGGCAGCCAACCATGCTGCGCTGACGATCGCAGGATTCGCCATCATAGGACTGGGGCTTGCCAATATTATCCCCATCGCGTTCACGGCAGCTGGCAATTATCCCGGTATCTCGTCCAGCACAGGCATTGCAGCAGTCGCCTCTATTGGCTATGCGGGATTCCTTGCCAGCCCTCCGCTGATCGGCCTGCTGGCCGAGGCGACATCCCTCCGAATAGCATTCGCAGCGTTGATCGGCCTGCTGGCCATCCTCCCCTTGATAGCACAAGCTGTGGCCGTCTCAGAACGGGGCACATAGCAATGAAATGCTGCGACCGCTCAGCCGACCTGAAACCTAGTTTCCCATTTTTTTCTGCTGTGTAGATTTGAAGTGCTCCTCTAATCTTGACTGAGCCTTCTTGCACAAGCGCCTATTTGTCCGGTAAAAAAGCACAAACACAAGCCAGCGCGCTCCAAAGAAAACCCGCTCTTATTACCTGTTAGTTATCGAGATAGGACTTGATGCCATCGAGAAACATCTGCACTGAGATCATCACTAACAGCATTCCCATCAGGCGCTCGATCGCAGTGGAACCGCGACGCCCGAGAAACCGGAACAGTGGAACGGATGCGGTCAGAATGATAGTAGACGTCAGCCAGGCTAACGTCAGTGCCAGAATCCATTGCCCCATCTTGTCCGGCTCTTTACTGGCCATCAGAAGCAATGCGGCAATACAGGATGGCCCGGCAATCAATGGGATAGCCAGCGGCACCACCAGCGGTTCACCTTCCTCATTTTCGGGCTCTTGAGACATGACACTCTTAAGCGGAAACACCATCCCCAACGCAATCAGGAACAAAATAATACCGCCGGATATACTCAGCGTCGCATCACGCAGGCCCAGAAAAGCCAACACCCATCGCCCAGTAAAGAGGAACAACAGGAGAATCGCATAGGCGATCACCGATTCTCGAAGAATCACCACGATTCTTCGGCGCTGCTCGAGCGTGCTCAGCAACGAGTTAAATGTCACCATGTTTCCAAATGGATCCATGATCAGAAAAAGCAGGATAGCCGCCGAAGCGAGAGTCATGGAAAATGATACCCTGAATCGAACTGTGAGCAATCGAAAGGGTAGCCAATGAAATGCAGCGACGACACGCTTCATAGACAGAACTATCCAGATGGAATAACCTGCTCTATGCATATCCTTCGCTATTCTCTTACTCTTTTAGCCACAGTCATCTTCCCACTGGGATCACTTTCTGCCGTTGATCCACCCATCACGCGTGACAGCATTCAATTGAATCATTCAGGCGCTGAAATCATCACCAGTGCCGCCAGGAATCAGGCTACAAAAATGGGGCTGAAAGTGAACATTGCAGTGGTCGATCCAGGCGGACATTTGATTTCATTTTCACGCATGGACGGAGCGCGACCAGCCAGCGTCTACACCTCAATGAGCAAAGCCGCCACTGCCGCTCTCAAACTCGGGGACACTGGCCCGATCCCTTCAGAATCAGGAGAACCTGACACTCACCTCAATCTCGCGATCGAGAATGCCGCATCCATGAGCGGCGGCAAGTTCAGCTCCCTTCACGGTGGTATCGCCATCGTCATCGATGGACAAGTCATCGGCGGAATTGGCGTTGGCGGCGCAAAAGGAAGTGAAGACGCCGAAATCGCACGCGCTGGACTGGCGGCGTTGATCGCAGCACTGGATGAACCTGAGGCTACATGCGAGAAAGAGGGCACAGAAACGAACGGCGCGGGTTAAACCGAGGTACGATAGACGTTGCGTTGCGGGATCTCGAGCCTTTCATAAAGCGATTGATTCAGGTAGAAGAGAGGGGCTCTCAGACTGTTAAGGACAACCATAATAACAAGATTTTATTGAAATCATTGTGTTTTATGTAATTTTAATAGTGCTTGTCGATCATTTTTCATCCAAATGGATACTCCACGCGTAGTCCTGAAAAGCACTTCTCGAACTCTGAATCTTACTAGAACAATGATTTCAAAAACGCTCACACGTCATTTTTCATCGCCTAACCTGCTGGGAGCGGCTGCGCTCGCGCTGACTTCCGGTTTCGCAGCTGCAGAGATTCACGGCCCGATTTGTTCCTGGCATGACGATGATCCGACGACGTCGATGACCATTCAGTGGGTAGAGAAAGTGAATGCTGACATCGCCCCAGACACTTGGTTTGAGGACACCGCCGGATTCGGCTACAGCGACAATGATGATGACACCATGCTGTTCATGCGTGACAAGTATCAGACGCTCTACATTCGCAAAAATTTTAAGGCAGATAAACTGCCGCGTATCGGTCATGATGCGTTCATGGGACGCTGGCAGGCAGTGGCGGAACTGCCTGACAGTGCGGGCACTCAAGATTCCAGCATTCGCTTTATTCAAACTCGCGACGGATTGACTGCAGAGATCGACATTGCAGACAAGACGCTCAAAATCGACAAGGTCGAGTTGAAGGATAAAGCGGCGACGTTTCACTTCCCCTATGATTCGGATGGAATCAATGGCACCGTTCACATCGAAGTTACTCGAGATGACAAGGGTGAAAAATTTGATGGCAAATATGCCTTCAAGGATTCGGATGCTGTAGAGATGGCGACCGGCAAGTTCGCCGGGAAGCGCGCGCCCGCTCCAGACAAAAAGCATCCTCTGGCTGGCGACTGGGTTGTGGCGATTACTCTACCAGATGGAAATGTGACAGAACTCCCCGTCGTCATTTCTGAAGAGGGGGACGGATTCAATGGAGTCTTTCCTGAAAATGACAACAAGCCGCTTGATGACATCGAATTGAAAGAAGACAAGGCCTTCTCCTCCACGTTTGCCTATGAAACCAGTGGGCTAGAAGGAATCGTCCACATGAAAGGAGAGCTGAAGGATAACCGACTCACTGGTGACTGGTCATTCTCTGTCAATAGCAGCGAAGTCGCTAAAGGCGAGTGGGAGGCAGGCAAAGATCTGCCTGCAGGTGGCATCCGCGCCCCATTCGATCTGGGTAAAATCAAGTTGTCCCTGAACATCCGCTATGATGATGCCTTTATTGCTTACTTGAATGGCACAGAAATCGTGCGCTCAGGAATTTCGGAAGTAGAGGACGAAAAACGAACGATCGTCGGCCACGAAGCCGAATGGGAAACATTTGATATCGATGACAAGTTTCTCGATCTCCTCGTCGAAGGCGATCAGAACATACTGGCTATTGAAGGTTGGAATTCAGCCATCGACAGCCCGGACTTCAGCCTGCATCCAGAGCTTCAATTCCGAGTCAGCGGCGAGAAAAACCCGCGAACGGTGATTGGCAAAAATCAATCCTGGAAATTCCTGCTGGGCAAGCCGCAGGAAGATTGGACGACGGCAGAGATCAAGGTCGCAGTGATCGTTGAGCCTCCTGCGAACCTCACACCATTCACCATCGATTTCGCTAAGCGTGGAGCAGAAGCATGGAGCACTATGAAAGCAGTGCCTCGCCCATTTGCCGATACTGGTCACGTCATTCATATGGCAAAGATCACCGGCTTGGAGCCGAATACGCCCTATCAGTTCAAACTCACGCCTGAAACGACTTACAACGCACCGCAAGTAGGGCAGACGTTCTTTTTCCGGACTGCTCCCGACAAAGTTGATGAAGGTGGAGTCACTTTTGTTACCGGAGGTGACATGTTCCATAAGCGTAATCTCCTGGACGCGATGAATCGTCAGGCAGGCAGGCAGAATCCACTGTTCGCGCTGCTCGGTGGCGACCTCGCTTATGCGAATGGTAGAGACCCTTGGAAGTGGTATGATTGGCTCGATTCCTGGCACGAAGAAGCAGTCACACAGGGTGACTACCTTGTGCCCATGGTAGTGGCGATCGGCAACCACGAATGTAATGGCGAGATCAAGAGCGAACCTGCAGACAAAGTGAAGGACTACAAGCCAACTGAGCGTGCAAAGTATTACTACAGCCTGTTCGTCAACGCACAGAAAAGAGAGACCAGCGACTATGTGATCGATTTTGCGGACTACATGAGCATCGTGCTCCTCGACTCCAATCACTCGCAGACTGCCGAAAGCCAGGTGGCATGGCTTGAAGAAACGCTCAAGGAACGTCAGTCACGTCCAAACTTGTTTACCTGTCACCACCGTCCGACATACGGCACTCTGGTAAAGGAGGACGAACAGGAAGTGCGCGAACACTGGGTGCCACTGTTTGAGAAGTACGGAGTCGATGTCGCCTTCGAGAATGATCATCATGTCTATAAGCGAACTCTCCCTATCAAAGAAGAGAAGATCGACTTCGCCAATGGTGTCGTCTATATGGGTGACGGATCCTGGGGAGTTGACGTGCGAAAGGTCGACTGGAAGAAAGTGCAGAAAAAGGAATACCTTCACCGTGCCGAAAACATGAATCACCTGATCAAAGTCACCATGAAGCCCGGCCTTCAACTGTTTGAAGCAATCCTCAGCGACGGACGCCGCATCGACAGCTACCCGCGCTTGTATTCGGAATAGGCAAAAATGTTGTGATCAAGGAAATCCTGGATTTCATCGCCTCACCCGAACAGCCTTCCACGCTGACGTCACTGAAATGACGCTACTGGTCTGGTAGCCCATGGCTCTCGCCCCACGATAGAATGGATTTTTGCGGTGGCTTCTCGGAGTTTCTCGATTCCATTTTTCGAAAGTAGGATCACTACTGGTTTCGATACTGTAGATTTCTCCCGGATTTGAATTCCAAGTCAGGGTCAGTTTCTTCGTCAACGGATCGTATTCGGTGTCGGTGATCTCAAATGCAGCCTCTGCCCCATTGGGCGATGGGCGCAGGCTCGTAAATATCTGATGCAGGTCTTGCGGAGTATTCTGGGGAACGACACTTCGACTAATTTCTCGGACGTAATCTGTAACTCGTTCGTCATCGGGATCGAGGTAGCGTTGCACGTGCCCCGTTCCTCGCCACTCACTGGAAATCGTGTCCAAGGCTGAATCGAAAACGTCGGGCTGGGACTCCGCTGATTTAGTGATGGTCTGGGCGACGATATACACCTCGTAAGAATTCGACTTCGTGGTGAGCATTGCATGCAAATTGGTGTACGGCCGCTCCCTGACATTGTCGCCGGTAAGCCGGTGCCCGACCCAGAATTGCTGCAGGTTTTCTTCGCTGTAGATGATGCCCTCAGGAACCAGATATTGCTCACAGATTTCGCTCGACGTGCGGAATAATTCACCGGCATCGAACTTTTGCTCCCATTGCTTTAGTGTCTCTTCGGCATCGATATGATGCCGCCACGCAGCAGTGGTCGTCTCCGTTTTGTAGACGTTTCCTGCATCGGTCGGCACTGCGAGCAGCTTCTCCGATTTCATTGCAGCATGGAGTGCTGTCGCTCTCTTGATGTAGGTAAATGGCATGATTCTATAATTCAGATTGACCTTACCATCAGTGGAAAATGCGTCGCTGTTTTGCAGCGGCCCAGCTACCGGCATGCGAAAAAGGTCGAGCCACAAATGATCCGGAAGCCCACTGGCACCATAGTGAGTGCCTGAAGTGTCTGGACGAAACAACAAGGTCTGCCAGGGAATATCCGAACGCATCCCCGTAGACAGCGATCCCATCATTCCGGGTAGGGCCATCCGATGCGGTATGGAAATGGCCGCAGTCGGTTCCAAGTTTTCCGTCAAGTTATCGAAGTAGGGAGTTCCAAAAGCGGTGAGCCCACGGGCATCACCGTCGTCCGCCTTGTTGTTATAGGCACCGTCGGCTGCCGACCCGACTCCTGAATCCCAGTCGCCCGTCACCGCAGGATCGATCGGCCCACGCCTCAGCACGTCTGAAGAGGTCGCAAATTCTTCTGAGTCGGGCGAAATCGGAAAATCAGGCATTACAGCAGAAGCGTAGCCCGCGCCTGGGATCAACTCTCTACCAAATGTCGCACCGGGCAGTGGGCCATGGCTGTCGACTAGGCTGTGCGCCATGCGCGTGAGCCCGTAGTTCGGATGAGGAATGAATGTATCAGGCCCACTGATACGAGTGAATGAGAGTGCCAGTATTGAGACTTGTTTGAGCTTGGTCAAGCTGCGCATCAAAGAGCAGAATCCTGACAGGTTCACGGGCGGTCGATCCGCCGAAATCAATCCGTTCGACACTGGAATTCACAACTACGGGCTCAAAAGTGATCATTTGATCAAAGAGCCGCACACCTCCATAGCCGCCCCAGGCAACCCAGTCTTTGGGTCGCCGATTTGCCGACTTCGCAGCCCACGGGTAGTCTCGATTGTTTCGCCGCACCTCAAGAGGCTGTCCATTCAATTGAAACGTTGCAGGCAACTTCCCTAGAGCGTTTGCCGATCCACCATCGATTGCAATTCCATTCTGCGGCTGCAACGAGGTCCATCCGTGTGCTGGAGCGAACCCCTCCGCAAGAATCCCCAACTGCACCAGCTTCTTTCCAGGTTCCGGTTGCCCTGTCGCAGGGTTCCAGAGTCCGTATTCTTCGAGATCGTTGCGCTCCCCCACATAAGAAACAACGCCATTTTCATCTGCAAGCATCGTTTCAGCTCTCAGCACTAACATTACCGCCACTTCACTCAATCCGATCATTCGGCCCATCCCTAAAGATGGTTGTAAACGCGCATTGTGCCAGCGTGCCCCGTGATCCGAACTCCCGCCACAGAGACAATACGCCGCAATCTGGCCGTGCCCAACCGTACTATCAGCTTGAGCACCACTTCCTCTGGTATATCTCCACTGTTGATTGCTGCTTCCATCCAGCAAGTTCAAGCCTCGAATATAGCCTAACGATTGGGCTAGAATTTGATCACGATCATCAAACCTCCCACCGCCATATTTGTCTGCAAAACTACCTCCAAATCCGGGCACTTTTGCAGAGGTCATCCCCTTCATGTATTCGTAAATGCGCTCATGGCGCGCCCCGCTGTTAACGTAATACTCCCAATGCCGACTGTAGGCGTCCTGCCTCTGTATAAAGAACTGCCCATCGTCAATTGTGCTGACTGCGACGATCGAATTGTCAAAAGGTGTCCGCTTTGCAATAGTATTGGAAGTCGGCCAGGTCGTCAGTCGGGGGAATCCCAATAAATTGACATCGGCACTCCGACTATCGTTCGTCAGAAAAAACTGCCCCTTCTTCACGCGCTCAATCGCGTCAGCAGGAAGGATTTCAGCCAGTTGATTGGGGTCACGGTAAAGTTCGATCGAATCTGGAGACGGACCAATTGAAGTCGTCATCTCAGTATCGATCACGCTGGTGCCACCACTCGATCCACCACTTCCGATTCCTCGTGCCGCGCTCCAGATCGCCTTCGTGTCATCGAGCGACAACGCATTCAGTTGACTGTCCGTCCCTGGCAGATGGTATCGCCGATCAGGGAACAATACCGAACTCATCGATACCCGAGCCGGATGCCCGGGATAGCGTTGGTATTCACCCTGCGCCGGCTGGAATCTGCCATAGGATCGATCTTCATTCGTATTCACCTTCGGAGTATCCCAGAAGACGCCTTCAGAGGCTGTGTTCACATTGATTCGCGACGTATTGTCATCCGTCCAGAAACCGTAGCGGCCAACGATAGGATTTTCTACAGTGGGAATGACTGAGCCGACGAAGCGGTTGTTGCGATCAAGATATCCCTCATTCCCGTCAGCGAGCACATAGAGCCAGCACACTGGCATCGGCAGTCGCGCATTGTCGTCCATTCCTTCGACTACTCCTGGAATCGTGGCCTCGTAGCTGAAACCCTCTGCATCAGCACGCGGATCCGCAATTGGAAATCGCACACCCTCTGCGGAAACCTGTGGTGCATTTAGATCGACATAACGATCCGCATTCTCCTCCCAGTCCGCAGGCACATCTCTCTCCAATTCGCTCGAACGCGATGCTACCCCGTCCGGCGCAGAATAGAGTTTGTAGATAGAACGGGGTCTTCCGCTGGAATGGAAAAGCGACACCGCGCCCGGCTGTGACGCCCACGTGGTTCCCGCACCGCGTCCCGTCACTTCCTCAATTTGCTCCTTCACCCGAATGAGCGCCCGCTCAGCCAGCTTCTGTTGCGTCGCGGTACTCAGATCCTGGGCTTGCAAAAGGGACGTCATTCCCACCAATCCGCAGAAAATCCCTGCGACCATCTTCCATTTAACAATTCGATTCCTGTGATTCCCGTGTGCCACACTTACCAACAACGATCCTTATGGAGCTATCATTGAAATAAGTAGGTCAGAACCACAATTTAAGTCAAGCCCCCGCTTACTTCCCAGGGGAATACCCTAAAAAAGGAGAAATGAACTACCGTCGATCGCGATTAAACAAGTCACCCAGTAAATCACTGAGTGTCCGCGGTCTTTCATCGCTCACCCGATCGTCATGGTGTTCATGATCATGCCGTTCCGACTGTTGACCACGTCCGTCTGGATAGAGGACAACCACCGGATCCCTAAGCGAAACACGTGCCGTTTCGAGCACTTCCTTTGACCGATGGTCAGTTAAGATCACATCCTCACCAGCATCCAGTTGCACCACTTTCCTTGATTTTGCGGACACGGTTTCAATGAGATCGACGTGGTCACCATGATCGACTGAGACGTCAATGCTGCGTGACCTGTGATTCTCGATCGTGAAGTCCACTTTCCCCCGGTATCTTTGAAAACGCGGGCGGCCAATCGCCGCAGATGGCTCATCGGCGGAGCACTGATAGCTTCCCAATTTTCGGCTGCGATCACTGGTTCGAAATTCCCATCGCTGCCCGACAAAGCTGTCAACCCGACGTAATTCTCCAGCTGCGATTACAACACCTGGCAACGGATCACGTCCCAGCATCGGATACGCATAGGCTGGAGCATCATGGTAATTGCGCAGCGTTAGCTCAACTGCTGGAGCGAGTGCAGGCGCACAATCTTCTTCCGCAAGGGTGATGCGGCGAGTCGAAGGTAAATTAGCCCCACAGGCAAGATAGCGCCCGGTCGCCCGGTCTGAAATGAACCACGCTCGATCGTCTTCAATTTCAATTGGCACCGCCTCGAAGCGATAGCTGTTGATTCGATTTTTTCCCCGTTGTCCCTCGAACCAGAACAGCACCTGCCGTCCAGTCTGATTATCAATCAGTAGCTCTTGAGCCACCTCGGGAGTATGGACAGGATGGTGTCGACCACCACGGCGCGCGGGCTCGATAACGATTTCTGCATTCGATTGAGGAGCTACAAAAGAGCGCAACTCACGGCCAGTTTCATAGTCACGAAATTCCCACTTCTGACGTCCCCAGACTTCCTGCGTCATCACGCGCCCTGGTGCGATCGTCGAATGCGGAAGTTCGCGCCTTCCCAGAACCAGGTAAACGGCCACGGTCCTGCCAGTGCGATTATGAAACCGTGCACGGTAAGCCCTTCCCTGCACTTCCTGAATGTCACGATCAGTGACATTCAGCTGACGCTGGCGAAACGATGCCTTGAGCATGCCTACCGCTCGTTTTGTGCGCGCATCAAATACCAGCCAGTTTTGATCAACGCTCGATGCGAAGGCAATCGATTGCCCAGGTGACAGCGCTCGGTAACTGCGAAAATTCCGCGGTGTTGCCTGAAAGTCGGCACCCACTTGCCAGTAAACCTGCAATGCAGACGAAGACGAATCATTGGTGATGCGCACATCGATTTTGCGATCGTCTGCAGTTGCAGTTGCAGTTGCAGTTGCCCCTGCGACAACTGAGAACAGAAGAGCGAACATTAGCTTGAGGGATTGGTGCCTGGAAGAGATCGTCTGGCAGTGTCTTAAGCCACGATGAGATAAGCAAGGAAAACTTCCCGGCCATATTCTCTAGTGCTTCGCTGCGTGTGCACCTTTGGGTGCCTGCGGCCAGGGCGTCTTTCCCGGTGCCCATTCTTGCGGCTGGGCAGAACGAACAGTATCTACGTGTGTCTTCAACCATTCTGGCGGTGAAGCATTCTCATCCTGGCCATAGATATAGGGCAGCGGCGGCTCCATGAGCAATGGTTTATCGCCTAGTGGCGGACGTTCTTTGCCCAAGGCTTCAAGTCTGGCTGCGAGTTTTTGCACAATATCAGGATGACCACTGGCGATGTCATCTTGCTCACCTGGATCGACTTTCAAGTTGAACAGCATATCGCCCATAAGCTTGTAGTCACCACTGCGGATCGTCGGCAGCCGGACACTACCCGTGACCTCAAACACGATCTCAGTTCGCGGACTGGCCTTACCATCGAAAAGCATCTCCGTCATGTCGATCGCATCAACAGGTCGCGCTTGCTCGTGATTTCCACCTGCCAGCGAAATGAAAGTTGAGTAAAAATCTGCCACAAACATCATTCCATCGCGTGTGGTGCCCGGCTTGATCTTGCCTGGCCAGCGCAGGACACAGGGCGATCGCACGCCGCCCTCAAACGTCGTATTCTTTGTGCCGCGAAAGGGTTTACTCATCTCCTCCAGCACCGGGCCGTTGTCATTGGTAAAGATGACCAGCGTGTTGTCAGCGAATCCGGCCTCATCGATTGCGCCCACGATTCGACCGACAGCATCATCCAGACACTTGAGCATTGCATCGCGCACATTGTCGTGGTCACTGTAGCGTGGCGGCACGTTTAGCGGCCCATGCACAGCGTTAAAGGGAACGTAGAGAAAAAACGGTTTATCCTTACTTTGCGAAGCAATGACACGCTCCGCCTCGGCCGCAAACAAGTCGGTCGCGTAGCCCTCTTCCTGCAACGGTTTCTGATTGCGATGCCAGTCGTAAACGGCGAACCGCGCTGGCGCGTTGTGTTCGATCGTCTTCTTATAATAGTCGATTCCCCACGCGTAGTGGCCATACTGATGATCAAACCCCTGCCCCATCGGCAAGTGCTCGGGAAGCCATTCACCACAGTGCCATTTTCCAACCAGCCCAGTGGAATAACCCGCCCCTTTCAGTGCTTCGGCAATGGTGCGCTCATCAGTATCCAAAGCGTGAATGCGACGCGTGGGCTCTCCGGTTTTCGTGTGCGCAAGAGTCAGCCCCAGCGCTTCCAGATAACTCGGCTTACCGAAATCTTCTGACCGCCAGTCCATCCATGTGCGAAAAGCATAGCGGCCGGTGAGCAGGGCACCTCGGGTCGGCGCACATACCGAGTGGGTATAGAATTCATTCAGCCGCATCCCCTGCCCGGCCAGCTTATCAATGTTCGGCGTCAGCGCCTTATTCCCGCCATTGAACCCCGGCTGCGCCCAGCCCATGTCATCCGCCAGCATGAGGACAATGTTAGGACGGCTACCAGCTGCTGGCGTATCGCCCAGTAGCAACGGAGAAGTAATGCCCAGCACAGCGGCGGACAACAACACGAACGAGATGGGATTTTTCATCACTTCGCCAGATCTATGCGATCGCATCCGCGATCGCGACTAAAAAACTCTCCGACTAGAGCAGGTCCTTGGTGCTGGGAATGCCCTGCACGCGTGGGTCTAACCGCGTCGCCTGATCAGCAGCACGCGCCAGTCCTTTGAAAAGTGATTCCGCCATGTGGTGCGCATCGCGCCCGTAGAGGACTTCATTGTGCAGATTTGCCGCAGCATTTACTGCGAATGAACGCATGAATTCTTCGACAAGCTGGAACGAAAAATCGCGGATATGCTCAACATTTTCTGGCACCCTGTGCTCCAGAAAGGCGCGCCCGCTGAAATCAATCACAACGCGGCTAAGAGTTTCATCCATCGGCAAATAGCAGCTACCGTAGCGGACAATCCCCCTCTTATCGCCAAGCGCTTCACGAAATGCCTGGCCCAGCACGATCCCTACATCCTCAACCGTGTGGTGGTAGTCTACATCGATATCACCCACCGCTTTCACCTCGAGATCGAACAACCCATGCTTGGCAAACAACGTCAGCATATGATCGAAAAACGGAATTCCCGTGTCGATCGACATTTTGCCAGATCCATCAATATCAAGCGACAACTTGATATCAGTTTCGGCTGTTTTACGGGAGATGGAGGATGTGCGCGGCTGTGCCATTGCCACTACTATACTGCCTTCCACAGTCTTTGACAAAGCCGTAGTGTCGTGATGGGTGTGAATGAATGTGGTGTGTCAGGTCTGCAAAGGCGGCTGGAAGCCGCCTCCACGTGGCTGCGGCATCTTGCCGCAGATTGCAAACCTGAGTGGCCCATTGCGGTATGCCAAATGGGTTTGTAGAGTTTCAACTATTTCCAGCTCTCGGGGGTCAGCTTCATTCAAACCCTGCCGTGATTCCTCCCATCAACTCCCTCGCTCCCACAAGGCACCAGCGTTCGTGAAAAACACAACGCCAGCTCCCACTGTGCGCTCCCTTTCCATCCGTCCACGATTCCGTTCACGCACGCGGACACGGTTTTACAGTGACAGGAAACTCAGCATAGACGCAACTCAGGCGAGAAGGGCTAGCCCACCTCGCCTGAGACATTCATTTAGATTTTATGGGTGACTAGCACCAACGGCTAACGCCGACCGCTGCGGTCGCGCTGCCGCTTGCCTCTGTTGTCACGTCTTCCATCATCGCCACGCTGTTCAAGGTGCTCACGAATCTCATTCATTTCGTGGCGAAGTTTTTCGACAGCCTCGCGAAGTTCGTCGACATGACGCTCCAAGGCTTCCGAATGCCCATCGGCATTGTCGTCAAGGCGGCGCATCTCCTCGGCCCGCTCAAGATATTCGCGCGCCTCGTCAGCGAATCCAGCTCGCTCTAAGTGCTCGGCGGCAGTGATGAGATTGGATACGCGATCAACTTTACACTCCTCTTTGTCTTCACATTCCGAATCCTTGCCTTCTGAAGCGTCATCACACTTGGCTGCTTTGCACTCGGAGTCGTCGCACTTGGCCGCCTTGCATTTCGCGTCATCACACTTGGCTGCTTTACACTCGGAGTCGTCGCACTTGGACTTTTCGCATTTCGTATCGGCGCATTTGACTGTTTTACATTCGCTCTTCTTGCATTTGTCGGAGCACTCACCGTTGCCATCTTTTTTCGCTTTGTCGTGGTCGTGCCCGGCGTGCTCGACTTTCTTGTCTCCATGATCATCGGCCCAGACAGTTGCAGCTGGCCCCCAGAAGGCCACGAGGGCCACGAGGGCCAAAGTTGCTAAAATACGAGAAATGATGTGGTTTTTCATAATCCTGGAATCTATCAACAGTGATCGCGATTGCAAACAATTTGGGGCCTCTGAATAAAGGTGAGAATCACTGGTCTTATTTGGAACAATTGAATTGAACAGAATCTCAAAGGGCATTTTGCCATTGGTCGAGGACGAATTCAGCGACGTATTGGGCGTCTATTCAGTCGATCGCGAAGAGTCTGGCGGTGCTTGGGAAGGAGAACGGGCAGTGCTTGTTTGGGTCGAGAGATCAAGTAAACTTGCCGCCTTTGGAGACGATTTACACATCTATTAAGAAATCGACGGAAAGAAAATCGACATCTTCTCCAATGAATACGGCCCCGTACCCGCTAATCTATTAAACCTCTCTGGTAGACTAATGTTCAGTCAAAAGCTGGCAGACATCCGGAGGAACGGTGCGTCCACAAAGATAAACGTCTCACTAGAAGAATCGTTTCATTCGCGGGCATTTCCCTGGAGACTAAAAAGATAGGCAAAAAGGTCCCTAAGCTCAGAGTCGTTCAACGTTTGAGCGGTAGGCGGCATCAGGCTGCCAGATTTTACCTGCGTGGCAATTTCGTCTTTACGAAGATCATGAATGGCACCGGTGGCGAAATCGCGCAGCAGCACCTTCGCCGAGTCACGGCTCTTCTGCACATAGCCCTGGATCTGCCTCTTGTCGTGCAGAGTGACGACCGTCAGGGAATAGCCTTCCTTAATTTGTAGAGTTGGCCACATCACTTCTGTGACGATCCGGTCTGGAGGAACACCGCTTCCAACTGCCGATAAATCCGGCCCAATCGCGCCTCCACCTGCTCCAGTCTTATGACATGCGGCGCAACCCAGGGCAGCTGAATTGAAGTGCGACTTTCCATTTGCAACATCTCCACTTCGCCCGGCCGCAACCATCAGCTTCACCAACTCGCTACTGAATTCCCTACTCCGCGAAATCTCTTGTTCGGCCAGCTTCGCCAAGCGCTCGGTCATGCGTTCGTTCACCAAGCCTGACGCAATCCACGTTCGATGCAAAGATTTGCCTCGATCGGTCGAAATCTCAGTTTCTCCAAGTTGATCCGCCAGCCGACTCATCGCGCCATCTCGCGCAGCGAAAGCATGAAAGGCATCATGACCAACATCGCTACCAGTATCAGCCAGCGCAGCGGCAACGATGGCTGCTGCCCCTGTCTCATCAATGTGAACCATTGCCTGCATCGCTACCGCCCGATCAGGATCGGTAGCGGCTCTGACGATTGATCCTAGCTGCGGCATTGCTTCCTTCAGCTCGAGCAGCCCCAACGCCCGGATCGCCTCTGTTCTGAATGACGCTTCGTCTTTGTTGCCGGCCGCGAGCGCTTTGAGAGCCAGCGATCCAAACTCAGAAATTTTCCACGCCCCCACCAATGCCATCGTCGCCGCACGGACATCAGCCGATGGATTCTTCAGCAGACTTCCCAGCCTCTCTTCTACCGCAAATGTCGGACGTCTTCTTTGCGCAAGCGCCAGCAACAGATCGGTGTTTGGCGGATCAAGATCAAAAATCGTCTGAAGATCCTCCTGTTCGCCAACGAGAATCATTGCTCGCCCCAGCGCAACGCGTGCGCCGTCCTCCATTTTATCGTCTTCGATCATCCGTCGCATATCACTGAGCAGAGCCTTCGAATCAGACCGTCCCAGCACCGCCGCTAATCCTTTGGGATTCTTACCGAAGTCGAGTTCACCGCGCTGAAATGCTGGAATCCAGTGCGGCTTCAAGTAATGCACTACCTGGGCAAACGCGTAGTCGATCCAGTGATCACGTGGCGATTCCGCAACTGTCGCCGCGATGAGCACTGAACGCGGTTCCAGTATCTCGGCACAGGCGAGCACCGCTTCCATTCGCACTCGAGGGTGCGCATCACGCGCTGCGAGATCCAACAACACATGCGCATTGTCGAGACGTTTACCCCAGCGGCCAGTAACCCGGGCAGCATAGGCTCGAGCACGGAAATCAGCGTCATTGAGCAGGCGTTCCAGCAGCTTCCCATCCGGTCGATCCAGCATTTCTAACAGTGACACTATCTCCAACAGATCGCGCCCCTGCCACTCTCTTGCTGCCGCTGGAACTTCCCACGATCGCAGCCGCTCTATATCCCTTTGAGTCTTTGGATAGCGCGCCCAACTTGTCAGGCCAATCCTTAAAAGAATACTCTGCTTCGCCTTCATGCGAATCCAGCGGTTGTCACTGCGGAGATCATCCAAGCCGAGACTGGCCATGGGTGGCGCCGCAGGCGCGAGGTTCTTGGGCGCCACCCTCCAGATCCTCCCATGCGTTTTGTCCCTGTCAGGATGGCGATAGAAGTCGTCCTGGTGACAAGTAATCGGATTGTACCAATCAACGACATAAATCGCACCATCAGGGCCCGATTTCACATCGACCGGGCGAAAGTTACGGTGCTTGGAACGCAGCAGCGGCTTCTGCCATTCAACCTTGAAACCTGCCCCGTCATCGATCACCGAAAAGCGACTTACTTGATTCTGCTTGTAGTCACCAAGGACAAATTCGCCGTCGCCCAGGCACTCGATTCCGCAATAACCACCCGGCTTGCCAATGCGTGGAAGTTTCAATCGCCGTTTCACGGGAATCGAACCTGGCGTTAGATAGGAAATGCCGCCCGCGCCATCGATTACAAACGACTGCCCGTAGTCATCAAACGCGATCCCCCAAGGATTCCCTGGCCCCATAGAATCGTCGAGCAGCCCATCAAGCCGGAGCTCACGCGGTCGCAACCGGAACACGCCCGCCTGAAACAATGAAGATACACCCTGAGGTGTCTCGATACGTGATTCAATTCCATCGCCCTGACAGAACCATAATTCGCCTCCCGGACTCCAGGTAAACGAATTGATGGTCTGGTGCGAATCGCCATTCCCGAACCCACTCAGCAGCACTCCTATCCGATTCCCATGATGATCCAAATGCAGCAGCTCCGTATTCTGTCCGACATAAATCCCATCCGCACCTACTTCCATGCCAGTTGGAATGTGTAGCCCATCGACAATCATATACGATCGATCTGCCCGCCCATCCCCATCAGTGTCTTCAAGCGCCTGGATATGATCATTTGGCAGCACCCCTGGCTCGATTTGTGGATAGGCATCCGAGCAGGCAACCATCATCCCTCCGTGCATGTTCCAGCGTACCGACAGCGGATTTGCAATGCCGTGCGACTCATCGGCGAACAAGTTCACTTCATAACCATCTGCCACCTCAAACGCAGCCAACTCAGCAGCGATGTCTGCGTCGGGCGTGCCTGTCCGCTGAGGAGCGGCAGGTCGGACAATCTCCTCGCCCTCGCGAATGCACTTTTCTGCAGCAGCGATCCACTTAGTGTAGGTCGACCACTCATCCTTAAACGAGGGCAGGCCCGCAGCAGCATTCGAGAAAATGCGCTCACCGTCATCACCGAACAGGCATTTCCAGTTCGACGGGCGCCAATATTCATTCCAAAGACGATGCTTCTCCTGAACAGATCTCACCAACAATCCCGTCACTCCATCCCGTTTTATGTTTTTAAAATCATACGACGAAATGAACGGCACCCCACGTTCTTCTGCCAGCTTCACGATCGCCTCTGTGTAGGCAGGCAGCGCCGATGCATCAGCATTGTTCCACTCGAAGCGCGCGGGCCCCAGTAAAACGACGCGCCTCCCACCTTGTGCAAATTGATCCAGCAGTGCTCCATAGGCCTGCACGAACTCGCCCAGTCGCTCGGGGCCATCCAGCGATTCCATCTTTCCAAACTGAGCAATAACCACCGTGGCTCCCACTCGGTTCAGCTGCTCCGGCCAATTACCAAATGCTTCTTTACGCCAGCGCTCACCGATCGTGCTTTGAAAATACACCGTATCCCCCTCCCAGGCGAGATCGCGGAACTTGGGAGCCGCATCCTTAAAGCGAGCCGTCAGCGCAGCTTCGACCATTCCCTCCTTCTGCATCCGCACCATGTCGGTGCCACCAACGAACGCAACAGTGTCACCAGTCATCAATGAAATCGAACCAGCCTCAACCAAGAGACCGGACCATAGGAGGCAGAGCGCAGCCTGGACGATTGGAGTGACAGTCATCCAGCGACGCTATCCACAACTCTTTGCCCGATGCAATCCTGTAATCGATCGTGCATGTGGCGGTCGCGAAATACCCAGCTTCGATACGTTCCCAAGCGGGTTGATCCAATGTCAAAGAGGTGCCCACTTCCTGCCTGCTGTACCCGCCTTACCCACGCAGAAAGACCCAAATAGATCCGTGAAGGTGGTAATGATGCGAACATGATCGATTCTCCAGTAAAGAAACGCAGTGAGATGTCGTGGCTTCGCGGCAGGAAATAGTCAACAGAGTGTTGACGCTAAGAATGGATTGTGTTCTGAAAGAAGCACCGCTTTGAACAACTCACTCACTCCTTTTTACTTTTGGGCGATCAGAACTGACAGCAAATCTGAGAATGGATAACACGACTTCCATTTTTTATCTGTCCGAGGCGACACTTAAACCCAAGCGTTTGGTGGGGATTTCAGTCGCGATCCTCCCTGGTGTCACGGCGATTCTTGGGGCCAGTGGTGCTGGTAAGACTTCTTTGCTGAACCTCCTTGCGGGCTACGAGGAACCGACCAGTGGATCAATTGAACGACCTGCAAAAATTTTCTGGGCACCGCAGGATGGTGGGCTGTGGCCTGGCATGTCGGTACGCGAACATTTGTCGGTAATGACTCGCGATGAAACAGCAATCAAAGAATCGCTGGAGGCATTTGAGCTGGGCGAATGTGCCCGGCAGGTGCCCGCCACTTTGTCACGTGGACAACAGGCACGGCTCACGGTTGCTCGCGCCCTGCTGGCGGACGCCACTGCACTGGTGATGGACGAGCCACTGGCACACATTGATACGAATCGTCGATCAGCTTTTTGGAGTGCAATTCGCCAGTCCATTACCCAGCGCGACCAATCACTTGTTTTTGCCACACATGAGCCGGAGTTGGCGTTAAGCGAAGCGGAACACGTAGTCTGCCTTAAATCTGGAAAGTGCTGCTTTTCTGGAAATGTAACCGACCTTTATTGGAATGCCACATCAGCCGGGGACGCGGCCTTTCTGGGGCCAGCGAACTGGGTGACGGATGAAGTCCGAACGCAGTGGTTTGCGGATGAAGTCCGCGCGGTGCCACATTGCCTCCGTCCTGAACAACTTCAGGTAAATCAGGTAGCGCACGAAAACGCAGCCATCACAGTGAAGGCCGTTTCATTCCGTGGAAGCCACGAAGAACTGCAACTGCAGCACCTGAGTAGCGCAGAATGCCGGACATTCTGGCATCGCCCAAAGTCAGCTGAACTGAAATCTGGCGCAGCCGTCACTCTTTTCCTGCGATAGAGCAGTAGCCTGAACGCTACGCCTGCAGGTAAGAATACATTACGGTGACCAGAAACCCTTCGGTTGGGCCGTCACTCTGGGTCACTTGATGAACCTGGAGGGTCGGGTTCTTGCTCAACCACGAGTTCATGTACTTTTGCACTTCAATGTGAGATCCTGAGAAAATGATTACCTGCATGTCTGACTACGTTGGATGTTGGATAACGCTTAACGGGGTAAGTTCCACTATATTGGCACAATCGTCAAATTTCACGACCATCCGCAGACGTTTTTCACTCGTCCCCTGCCAGTTTTCGTTCCATCGTTTCAATTGTGAAAGGGTATTTCGACTACAACGCCACCACTCCGCTCAGCCCCGTTGCCGCAGATGCCTGGGCTGCGGCTGCTCGCGATCATTGGCACAATCCATCAAGCCTCTACCGTGAGGCAGCCGTGGTGCACCAGTTACTGGACGATCGGCGCTGTGATGTGGCGGATCTGCTAGAGTGCGACGAACCGGATCGCGTTCTTTTTCTTTCCGGAGCTACGGAAGCGAACAATGCGGTTCTGAATCACTTCGCCAAAATGACCACGGGCAGTGTCCTTATTAGCGCGATCGAGCATCCGTGCGTCGCGGACTGTGCCCGCGCACTGCTGGGCCCGCGCCTGGTCGAGATCCCAGTAGACAGCAACGGTGTGCTATTGCTCGATGCCCTGCGCCAACTGCTGCAGGATAAAAAGGACATCGCACTGGTTTCCGTGATGGCAGCCAACAATGAGTGCGGGACATTGCAACCGTGGCAATTGGCACTGCAGCTGTGCCGCCAGCACGATGTCCCATTGCACTGCGATGCCGCACAATGGATTGGAAAACTGCCGTCTGCCGGGCTCGGTGATTGCGACTATGTAACAGGAAGTGCGCACAAGTTCGGCGGCCCCAAAGGTGCGGGATTCCTGGTAATCCCCGAGGACGATCCGCATTTTCGCTCACTGATAGGTGGCCCACAGCAAGATGGCCGTCACGCCGGAACTGAAAACTATCCGGGCATCGCTGCGATGGTCGCCGCATGGGAAACTCTCGAGCCCACATTGGAATCGCTCCCGAACGAGCGGCGGCAGCACAGAGACTGGGCGGAGAACGCAATCGTATCAGCCATCCCTGGAACTCGCATCATTGGAGCAGAAGCAGACCGATTGTGGAATACAACGCTTTGCATTTTACCTGCTCACGACAACCGCCGCTGGCTTACCCGCCTGAACCGTCTCGACTACTGCGTCTCCACTGGTTCCGCCTGCAGCTCGGGAAAGGAGAATCCGTCACGCGTCCTGCAGGCGATGGGATACGACTACGATGACATGGGACGCACGCTGAGAATCAGCAGTGGCTGGGACACCACGAAGGAAGAATGGGAAGCGCTGGTTCAGGCAATGGAAGAGGTGAATGCGGAACTTTCACAGTGACTGGTATGCTGCAAAAATGCCTCACAACTTTATAGCCCCAACCAAGCAGCAAGGGTCTTACGATCACTTTCCAGCGCAGCAAGATTTTTCTGCTCACCGGCTTTACCGAGATACTCAACGTGTAGTGAAACGGGAATCGATGGAGCAAGCTTGGTTACTCTGCTGAAAAACTCTGGATTCACGAGTCCTTGGCCAAGTGGCACATTGTGTGGTTTGCGATCCTTCCAGATAAAGTCTTTGACGTAGACGATCCGCACACGCGGCTCGATCAGCTTCCACAGCGCAGGCCAAGTGGTGCCACCATCGGCCGTTGCATGACGAATATCAAAGGCGACACCCAAGTGATCAGGATCAATTCCCTCCAGCAATTCATCGAGATCCCAGATCGATGCTCCGACATTTTGAGCGCCCGCGTGGTTTTGATAAACACCAGTGATGCCTAAATCTTTGTTCATGGCCGCAAGATCGCGCGCCATCGCACGGAACTCTGCCAGCTGCGGACGGAGTGATTTCTTCAGATCGTAGCGATAGTAGGCAGTGCGATAACGCTTCACTTTTGCCGCCACCGCAGCCCGCAGCACCTTTTCTCCCAATGCATCATCGGCACGGTTGATATCGGTCGCCATCAAGGTGATCGCACACTGATTCTCTTGCAGAGCGTCGGCCAGCTTTGGCAATTCTTCCGCAGCAGCAGCGGGTGCGATCATCCCGTTCTTGCGAATCGTCGCTTCAATCCCGTCATACCCCGCTTTTCTCATCTCGGCTCCCATCTCCGCATAATTCAGCGACTGCACAAACTTGATGAAGGCGCAAATTTCTCTGCGACTTCCTTTTTCACTGCTTTCCTGAGAGGTAGCTGGCGACACTCCGAATAAGGCAGCGGATGCGGTGGTGGCGGCGGTTGAGAAAGCGAACGTTCGACGATTCATGGAGAGACGATTGTCTGATCCTTGCGCAATGTCGATTCGATTGACCGGAGATCTTCGCAAGATTGATGCTGGAGAAAAGACCATTCCCAACTCGCCCATAACACACCCATACACCTGATCATAAGCACCTTACAAAACGAACCAACAAGACCTAAGGAATGCCCATGGATAGGGCTTGCGTTCACTTTGAATGCCCTTAGATTCCGGCCAGCTCCCTGCCATTTCTGGCGCTCCTAATATGGCGGGAAGCATTGATAATCAAGGAGCAACGTCGGTAGTCCGAACAAACCAAGTAACCAACCTCAACCTTAAAACATGAGTAGTACAAGTGAATTAGAAGCCCTTATCGCGCAAACATTCCGCGATTATCGAGAGGGCTCAATCGTTAATGGAACCATCCTCGATATCAAACCCCAGGTCGTCCTGGTAGATATCGGATACAAATCAGAGGGAGCCATTCCGGTTTCCGAATTTGAGGATGAAGAGATCGAGGTCGGTGACGAAATCGAAGTGCTGCTCGAGAAGCTTGAGAACGATGAAGGCATGGTCGTTCTCTCCAAGGAGAAGGCTGCGCACAAGCAGAACTGGGACAAGATCGTCAAGGTTTACCACGATGGTGGCCTGGTGAAGGGCAAAGTGAAATCCGCTGTCAAGGGTGGCCTCATGGTCAACGTTGGCGTCGAAGCATTCCTCCCCGGATCACAGATCGACATTATCCCACCGAAGGATCTCAACGCTTACGTTGGGAACGTTTACGAATTTAAGATCGTTAAGGTCAACGACGACCGCAAGAACATCGTTCTGAGCCGTCGCGAAGTCATCGAACAGGAACGTGCTGAGCAACGCCAGCAATTCCTGCTCACCGTCAATCCCGGCGACAAGGTCGAGGGGATGGTCAAGAACATCACCGACTTCGGTGTATTCGTCGATCTGGGCGGAATGGATGGACTACTGCACATCACCGACATGAGCTGGGGTCGGATCAACCACCCAAGCGAAATGGTCGCCATTGGGCAGACGCTCAACGTGCAAATCCTCGACGTCAATCGCGAGAAAGAGCGTGTCTCACTTGGACTCAAGCAAATGCTTCAGAATCCATGGGAGAACATCGAAGGCCGCTACCCTGTCTCGACCAAGGTCAAAGGCAAGGTCACCAAGCTGGTTCCTTACGGAGCATTCGTCGAAGTCGAGGAAGGTGTCGAAGGACTCATCCACGTGTCCGAGTTGTCCTGGACGAAGCGCATTACGCGCCCATCCGATGTGCTGGCACTCGATCAGGTAATCGAAGCTGTAGTCCTTGGTATTAACAAGGAAGAGCAGAAAATCTCCCTCGGTGTGCGCCAACTTGAGCCAAATCCATGGGATGAGATCGAGACCCGCTACCCAGTCGGCAGCACGATCAAAGGCAAGATCCGCAACCTTACAGCTTACGGTGCATTCGTGGAGCTGGAAGATGGCATCGATGGCATGATCCACGTGTCCGACCTGAGCTGGACACGCAAGATCAACCACCCGAGCGAAATCCTCAAGAAGGGCGAAGACCTCGAAGCGACCGTTATCGACATCGACAAGGTCAACCAGCGCATCAGCCTTGGCATCAAGCAGCTTGAGAACGATCCATGGTCGAAGATCGACGGACGTTTCTCCGTTGGTGACCTGGTCAAAGGCAAGGTTGCCAAGATCGCGAGCTTTGGTGCTTTCATCCAATTGGAAGACGACATCGATGGTCTGGTGCACATCTCTCAACTGAGCGAAGAGCATGTGACTCGCGTGAAGGACGTGCTGAAAGTGGGCGACGACGTGGAAGCCCGCGTGATCAAGGTGGACAAAGTCGAGCGCCGCATTGGTCTTTCGATCAAGGCAGCCAACTACGACGAGGCCGAGCTCAAGAAGGAGACTGCTGCATTCGACGCCCTTCGCCCAAGTGCGGACATGGTCGGACTGGAAGAAGCCTTTAAGTTTGCCACCGAAGACTGGCGTCCCGGACAATCCGAGGAAGACGCCCCGGCAGAGCCCGAATCAGATTCCTGATCCACGACTCTGCTGCGCATAGGCGCACTATTTAAAGAGGCCCTGTCGCTAATGCGGCAGGGCCTTTTTTCTTTGAGATGTGATGCTCTGATGCGGCATCAGAATAATTACTGCGAGCCCCGGCGATCGGCTATCCTGGAAACTGCATTCGCTCCTGCAATTCCTTCAGCGGCCGCGTCAGCGCGAGCTCTGCACCCGTGGTCAGTTCCACAACATGGTCCCGCCGCCCTACCGACTTGATGCTCTTGACGCAAGACAGCATCACCAATGAGGATCGACTGATTCTAACGAACTTCGCCGGATCCAGCTTCGCCTCCAGTTCGGTCATCGTCATACGTGCCAGATACATTTTGTTGGCAGTATGCACTTCAATGTAGTTACGGTCCGCCTCCAACCAGAGCACGTCGTCGATGTCCACGTAGTCGATTCGACCTTGCGATCGAACTTCCAGACGTTTAAGAAATGTCGACTTCGCGGGAGCCTGCACGTCCAGCAGCAATTTAGCCAGACGATCAAGTTGCTCCTCTCCACCTGCAACGCCTGCAACGGGTTTGGTGAGTTGGTCGCGCGCGCGATCAACCGCCTGCACCAGCCGCACTTTTTGCACTGGCTTCAGAAGGTAATCAAACGCGTGCACTTCAAACGCCTTTACCGCGTATTCGTTGTAGGCAGTCACAAAAATGATCAGCGGCAAGGCATCACCACGCCGATGAAGTCTATCAATCACACCAAAGCCGTCTAGATCTGGCATCTGAATATCGAGAAACACGATTCCCGGCTTTAGCGCGGCGATCTGCTCTACCGCTGCGACTCCACCGTCACATTCTGCGACAATTTCAATATCGTCGACTTTCTCCAGTAGCATACGCATGCGTTCACGCCCGAGTGGCTCGTCATCAACAATGATTGCTCGAATACTCATTAGCTCTCCTCTTCGAATGGAAATGTAATGTGAAGGCTAGTTCCTCCGCCCTCGCGATCGGTCAATTCAAGTTGAAAATTCCCGCTGCCGTAGAGAGTTTCGAGTCGTGTCTCTGCATTAGCAAGCCCGATCCCCCACCCCTTAGAATTAGTTCCGTGGCGTCCGACTCCATCGTCCTCAATGCGAATGCGAATTTGCTGATCGCGCCGCTCCACTGCCAGCCAGATGTTGCCCGGTTTCCCGAGCGGTTCAAGACCATGGCGGATTGCATTTTCCACCAGCGGTTGCAACAACAAGGTGGGAATTCTGGCTTGCAGGCAATCCGCCGCAATTTGCTCAGCGTACTGCACTCGGTCACCGAACCTCACTTGTTCGATACTAACGTATGCGTTCAGCAAACTCAGCTCCTTACTCAGCGTCACCACATTGGCGTCCCTTTCTTCCAGCACTCCTCGCAATAATTTACTGAGATTTCCCAGCATTTCATCAGCCTTGTCGGCATCGCGATGCACCAGAGTCGCTATTGCATTGAGAGCATTGAAGAGAAAGTGAGGTTGTAACTGTAGCCTTAACGTATCCAGTTGTGCCTGTGTTAGTTTAGATTGCAGCTCCAGCGTTTGCAGCTCCCGCTGCCGCAATTGTCTACCGAATAACAATACACTCTGTATGCCAACGATAGTCCAGTAGAGAGGCAAACTGATGTGCAGGCGCTTGGTCAATCGCGTAAACGCTGTCTCTGCCCGTTCAGTGTGGCCAGGCCTTCCACGGCCAGGCGGCGGAGGACGCTCACCCGGCGGCAGTTGCCGTGAAAAGTCAGGGCCTCCGGGCCAATTTCTACCAGGGGGCGGACGATCAGGCCCTCTCATTGCCTGGCGTTCGACACTGGCATTTGCCGGTTCCGGTCTGAACACCGATTTAGAAAGTTGATCCGCTAGAATACCGATCAACAGAGACAAGACGATGTGAATGCCGACATTACGAAGACTTCTGTTCGTGCCATGCAATGAGAACCGAATCGTGAACCACATGATAGCAGGAGCCAGCAGAATCCAAGCCCCCCATTGCGCCAGACTGTGCTTGATCGCCTCACTCCATTCTTGTGTCGTGCTGATCTGCATCTGAATCGTAAACAATCCAAAGATGACGATCCACACTGCGAGGTAGATCAAAATCCAACGGAGCCAATGAGGAAATTTTCGCATTGTCTAATCTAATTCTAAATCTAGTTGGGATTGGGAATAGCGAACTGATCATCCGTGAGTGTCATCAGGAAAGCAACCAGCGCAGCAACATCCTCTTCGGAGAGTTCCAATCCCGATGCAGGATGTTTGGCAAGATTCGCATCGAGCGTCGGGCTGCGAACGAGCCCTGAATTGTAGTGCTGCACAACCTCCTTCAGCGTGTCCAATCGCCCATCGTGCATGTAGGGAGCAGTCAATTCCACATTACGCAGGCTGGGAGTTGAGAACCTTCCTTTGTCGCTCTCCTTTCCAGTAACCGTGTAGAGACCAAGATCGACTGCACTGGCATCATCGAGACCATTGTTATGGAACTGATGATCCGTAAATAGCGCACCACCATGGCAATGAAAGCAATCCGCTCCGAAGCGACCAGAGCGTGGCTCGTATTCGGTCATGAACAACTCAAACCCGCGTTGTTCGGGTTTTGAGAAAGTTGCTTTTCCGCTGAGCACGTTATCGAACTTCGAACGATAGGACGTCACTGTCAGGAGAAAATTTTCGATCGCCAGGCCAATGCGCTCGGCTGTGATTGCGTCCGAATCAAATGCCCTGGCAAATGCTTCGCGATAGTCTCCCTGTTGCGCCAGCTTTGAAACGACGCGATCGAGTTTTTCATCCATCTCGGTATGATCTTCGATCGGCATTAGCGCCTGCGCACGCAGTGATTGTGCCCGACCATCCCAGAAGAACTTGTCCTTCCATGCCAAATTGAACAACGGCATGGCATTCCGCGTGCCTGTTTGATCATCAATGCCGACACTCGACCGGCGAGGATCAGCAAGCGCATGGGCCTGATGATGGCACGACGCACAGGAAACACTACCGTCTCGGGACAATATTGGATCGTGAAACAGTTTCCTCCCCAGATCGACGCGCTCCTGCAACAGGGGATTATCTCTGGGCAAATTGGGAATAGGAAACGAACGACTGATTTTGAATGGATACGGAGTGAAACTGGCAGGAAGATACAAGGGTTTCACAAAACTGACCTTCGCAATCGATGGCGCATGCGACGCAACTCTCCGAACACGGAATGCTCCCGGAAGATTCTTCACAAGAGATTCAGCAATATAGTCACCGGGATGAGAATGGGTAGAACTTCCATGCTTGGAAAATGACAACGGCTGCGGCGCATTCAATAGACTCGCAATGTCAAAATCGATTTCACAGGTGAGCGAATGTGTAAGATCCAGATCAGCAGCGATGGTTACGGCGGGGCGATTGGGATCTCGCGCCAGGTGATAGGAAAATCCCGATAGCGACTCCTCTCCGGTCGCACGAAACCTTCCCTCCAGGGCTAGAAATATGTAGCCGCCCTGCCAACTCCAGTGAAGACCATTCACGTTCGGATTGAGCGGATGCTCAGCGGGAAAGGATGCGGTATCAGCTGCATTCGTTTCCGCATCGGGACCAATGTGGAATTTGAGACTGCGAAATTTCCCAGGAGCCAGGTTCAACGAAAAGCGCGTCCGCCTCTGCCCAAGATCGATCCAGGCAACTTGATCCTTCAGCGTCAGCCACTTTCCATTTTCCTGCTCCAATTCAAGCCGGGTGAGAAGGTAACTCAACCGAGAAACCGAAAACGAATCCTCGGCACTCGTGCGATAGCGAAGTGAATTCATGAGCAATGGCCGACCATCAACCACATGGCGGAACGACAGCGTCAATACCGAGCTCTTCTCCTGACCAGAACTCCTGCCGATCGACAGTGCAAAAACGAGACAAAGCAGAACCTTATTCATCAGGCAAGTGTTGCTGGTTGAGTCATTCCCCTTCACAGAAGAAACATAGCTTGTTGCGTACGGAGTAGCAATCCCGAGCAATGCTCGAACTTCATCTGCCACGCGGAGGGCGACCTTCACCTGGTGAACGTCCCCGACCTGGCCCTCGACGACCCCCGCCCGGCCCACGTCCCTCAATCGTGACACCTTCAATCTCGCCAGCAAGCTGACCGTTCACTGATTGAATTCTTTTCCTGACGAATGGCTTAATTGCGAAAACCTGTCGATCGACAGCGCTATTGTATCCAGAGGAATCGCCATCGATCCCCATGCGCAGACCGACTAGACCAGCACCCACTTTATCCCTTGCTATAAATGGAGTGATCGCTTTCTCAAACACTGCAATTCTCCCAAATAGCCTTTCTTCTGTGAATGCACTGGCCATCAACTTAGCCACGGTCGCCTTGTACAAAGCGGGAAATTTCTCGGTAGCGAACAAGCGCTTTATCAACTTCAGATCAGCCAGCCAGGGGCGATCAATGTCCCACTCTACAAGCTTTTCGGGCGAACTTCCCATGGTAAAGGTGCCGAATGCCTCGTTCACATCCCACGGCAACAGTCGCACCTTGCCGTCGGTTTTGTCGACCAGCAGGTAGTAGTTATGCGGCATGGCAATGTAGCTGTCGATGTTGGCCAGGAGCGATGTCGCGGCGAGGTATCCAGCAAATTGATCCAAATCCATGCGCTCCCCGATTTCGCTGGCGAACTCGGTATCGGAACCACTGTTGACTAGCTTTAGAAACTCTCCAAATCGCCGAATCTGATCTTCGTTGTCTTCTCCCACTTTGATGTCGAATGGCTCATAGAGCGCTGCCGTTTCACCTGGATATTCCCAGTTGGGGGAACCCTCAGGCTTCATGAGGAGGCTTCCCTTGGTTGCCTTGCCGAACTTGCGCCCGAGGTAACGGCTGTCGACTTGTTCGACTAACGCATAAACTCCAAGATACTTCTTCTCAAGCTGACCTTCAATCGTAAGCGACACCGCAGCCCAACCAACTCCAGGTGTAGGAATCCCTGCTGCACTGTAGAGTTCATAGGCGAGCTTCTCTTTCATATACGCAGAATCAAGATAGGCATTGGAGAGATTGAACTTTGTTCGCCCATGAAGTTTCTGCCCTTTGACAAACCGGTTGGTGTCAATTTTGAATGGTCGCTTAAATCCGTTCGACGATGAACGATAAGAAGAATTCCCTTTGAATCGCAGCCCGGCGTCTTCGAATTGATCACCATCGACAGTGATTTCTGCTTTAGCATAGGAGAAGTCGCTCTCTGATTCTCCACGCCGGCCACCAGCCCCACCCTCACCAGGCGTTGGCTGCATCGCATCCCAGGCTTCGGCAGTCACAGTAATGTCGATTTCCACGACCCGATGATCTTCATAAATTGATTTCCAGAACAGTGCATCAGCGGTTTCCTTTTTAGTCTCGATCTCAGCTTCCTGAGCGTGCGAAATGATCGCACTCAGAGAGACTGCGGCTGCAACGACAATTGTCATAACCAATGGCTGTAGTTGATGTAGATATTTCATGGATGTTGTCTCTTTTGTAGAAATGTTAGAACTGGTGAAATCAAAATGGAAGGCCACCTGGAGGTGGACCGCCAGTACCTCCTCCTCCTCCTCCAGGCCCCATACCACCGCCTCCGGCACTGAATTCGGTATCATCGTATTCTGCCAGCGTCGTTCTAGTAAGCCGATAAAATTTTGGCTCTGCTGAGGCGGCGGCATTCGGATCAACGGTATCAAATGCATCGGCGTCCGCCACCACCCCGGTCAGACTTTCGTCCCAGCTCGCTAAATCTGAAGCTGTTTCAACGCGATAGGTGCCGCCCTCGATGGCGCTCCAGGTGATCACTACGTCGTCATTTTCACGCACCATTCTAGCCGCAGCTTCACCCTTATCAGGGCCACCTTGAAAAGTAATCGTCACTTCACCTTCGACCGCAGCGCTGCCTCCAGTAGGATCACCGAAGTAGGCGCGTCCGATATTGTAGGGAAAGGTAGGCGTTCCATCGCTAAGAATGCAGGTAAAGTATGCCCACGTCCCTTCAGGATACTCGGGCGTCCGGCAGAACCTGACATTGTATTCATTGAGATCAAAATCGGCACCTTGAGTCAATCCAAGATCGCCCTTGTAGGCGTAGTCCTCAAAGTAACGCCCAAGAATATAGGTCTCCCCCCCGATCGCAGCATCCACAGCAGGGCCATACTGAGCCGCAGTTATGGCAGTACTTCTACCTTCGACAACAGTCACCCACTGCGGAAGTGACACACGACCAGTGGCGCTGAGATCGATCGAACCATTGCTTCCATCACGAAGCTGATACCCGGTGATCATGCGTCGCACGGTCGTGTCTTCACTTGAAGGATCGGGATTGTCATAACCATAGGGCCCGTAGATTGGCAGCCCATCAGCTACCCAGCCAATGATCGGCGAGTGCTGGCCATTGAAGTTCTCTGAATAGACATTGGTCGAAGCTTCGTAGTCGACGCTGTCTCCCAGCGCATACCTCAATGCTGGCGGATTGGCATGATAGTGATGGACGCTGCCCGCGTGGTGAGCGTTGGCATTGTCAAAAGTCACCCCCTCGTTAATAAAGGCATCGCGCACCCAGACATCGTCACCTTGAGCTGTGTTCACTGGCGTCTGGTCTTCTCCTGCACTGGTGTCATAGGAAAATGTGTCGGTGGAATCAAACATCGCGATTCCATCGGCGAAGTAACCGATCGCCCCTGGACTGGTGAGCGTTTTCGCATCAGGAATCACCGGCGTTTTTGGGAACCGATAAATGGAGGCAGTATTGGCAGGTCTATTGCCAAAGTCCTGAGTCTTGGCTTCGTCGAAAAACCACGGACCCATCACATGAGTGCCAAGTCCCGTAGACTTGATGTAGACCCACTCAGCCGAATGAGAAATTTCCTGAACTCCGGCGTATGCTGGCAGTGCCTGGGTGCCCTGCCCTGAACTTGTCCATGTCGTCGAGGCATTGCCAGCGGCCATGTCTGCAAGGCTGTCGTAGATGCGAGCATAACTCCCTGACCTCTCAGTGTACCAGGAACTGAGAAGTGGATTCGCACCCGCAGCGCACGGTAAAAGCAACACGAATGGCACCAATTTTTGAATAAATTTCGATCTCATGGAGGATAGCAGTTTCGCGGTTATATGTAGTTCATTGTGAACGGCATCACCCTTCCTCATCGACTGCAATCGACAACCAGACTGGGACGAATCCAGCAATCGATGGGACAAATTCCCGGTTTTCAGGGATCAACCCGAACGCTGATCACTGGCTGGGACGTAGCCAGTAGTGATGGCTCACCGTCGTCATCGCGCGCAATTCTTGCAACTCGGCGAATCCTCGTTATGCTTCACAACGGGAAACATTCGAAACCGGTTCCCCATTTAGCCAATTTTACAACGCTTCCCCATAGAATCATGGAAACATCGAAAATCGACATCACCTGCTATTTGAAAACTTTCTGCGGATGGAGTGAGGGCGTGCGCGCGATCATGCGCAAGCACAACTTGGAATTCGAAGAAAAGGACATCATCAAGAACCCGGCATTGCGTTGGGAGATGGAGCAGAAGAGCGGCCAGCCATTGTCCCCCTGCGTCATGGTGAATGGTGAGATGCTGGCAGATGTCAGCGGAGACGAGGTCGAAGCCTATCTGCTGGAGAAGAAATTGGTTGGCTCGAATGACGGCAAAGCGGATGCCCCCACGGATTCCGCCTGCACGGACGAGCAGCATGCGACCATGGCACAAGAAATGGCTCAGGAAGGGACCATTCGTTTCGTAAACGAGTGAGATTCATCATTTCCTCCACCATCCACTGCATTTAACTGCAAAGCGCCTCACGTGAAGCGCGGACGCTGTCTTCGTGGTGCGAGGTGGGTATCACTCTATCAGGCCGTCGTAAATCAGCGGCTTGAGGTCTGTCTCCAGCGTCCACTGGTAGGGCATGAATTGGCGCAGAGTGATTACGATCAGATGATCTTTGGGAGAAATCCAGAAGTGCGTACTGGCCGCGCCTCCCCATCCGTATTCGCCGACTCGACCAGCTGGTTCCTTGTCGCTGGTCTCCATGCGGACTGAAAAACCTAACCCGAATCCCACTCCATCTCGGACATCGCCAATGCCAATGGGTAGCGCTGACTTAGGGAGCTGGTTTTTCACCATCGACTGTACTGTTGATCTCTGAAGCAATCGGATTCCATTGAATTCCCCTTCATCGAGTAACATCTGACAGAATCGCCCATGAAGCCGTATGTCAATCCCGACGAATGCCGCAAAAGATCACGCACCGTCATTGCTCTTTGCGGCGCGCTGCCGTCTTGCAGTTTCAGCCCTTTCAGATCTGGAAGATACTTCTCAACAGCCGTGTCCAACTCAACGTCGCCTGATTCCACCAGCATCATGATCGCCACTGACGTCACCGGTTTTGACATTGAATAGATTCGAAAAATAGCGTCGGCAGCCATCGCATCACCGGTCTTCAGATTGCGTTTCCCGAATGGTTCCAGCATCGCCAATTTACCATTGCGTGCGACCACTAGCACTGCACCCGCGACAGTCTCGGCATCCACCAGTGCTTGAACATGGGAACGCACTTTTGCGATACTCGCAGGATCGATTCTGGCCACCCGGGGATCTGCGGCGATTTCTTTGGCCAAACTGTTACTGCCGCAAGAAACACAGACGAGAAACACACAAAGTAACTGGAGCAACGGGAGCAGGAAATATCGATTCATGATTAGGAATGTTGTCTCCCAGAATTTAATCAATCAGCGTGGTATCAGGCAACCCTTTGTTTCACCATTTCCTTT
>JBNMNB010000015.1:0-57778 GCA_051270635.1 Verrucomicrobiales bacterium
GAAAGGATTACCGTGTGCCCCTGCGCTGCGAGCAGCCGAACGGCTTCAAACCCAATGCCACGAGAAGCACCAGTGATAAGAACTATTTTAGCTGAGTCAGATTCCTCCGTCGTCATCCCGTATGAAACTGCTGAACCAGCGGTGATGCAAAGTATTTGTCACGCCTGCGAGATTCCGTAGACTCTCAGAAATGTCGAAGCGAAGCACTGTTTCCCTTGTTCTCCTGCTCGCGCTGATTGGCGGCGGCATGGCTGCTTTCATGCATTGGAACAAGCGCTTCCAAAGTGACGACGTCGACGCACCATTCGAAATCACTCAAGTGGAATTGAAGCGAGATTTTGCCAATGCAGTGCTCACGCTCACCGTCGACTATGACAACCGTTCAGGTGACACTGAAGTGAATACTGCCGGTCAGATCGGCTCGCCAAGTCATTTGCGTCTGGTCACTACTTCCGGGCAGACTCCTGATCTCTTTTTCCTTCCTGGTGTCTACCCGCCCATTGTCGAAATGGGAGAACGCAAGGAATTCACGATCATCTACTGGTTGAAAATCGAGCACTTAAGAGAGGGACTTTACCTGGAGGTTAGTGGCAATCGTGCCACCGTTAAGGAACCGGCAACCTTTGATCTCAATCTGATCGAGAACCAGACATCGATCTACTTCACTGATCCAAACTGGAGCAAACCGTGAGTTCACAATTTCTCATCGCCGACCTTTCGAACTCGTTCGTCAAGCTTGCCCTCACCGATGGCCATCAGCTGACGAGTGAAAAACGCAAACTACCAACGGCCGAGCTCAGTGTTGATAAGCTGCGAGAGTGCCTTACTGGCTGGAATGTCGAACGCGCGGTGCTGGCTTCCGTAGTCCCTGAAAAAGCTGTCGTTTTTTCGGAATTCTTTGGATCAGGGTTGGGTATACTTGATCACACTTGGGAATTAGGAATCGGGATTGAATTCACTGATCCGGCACGCATTGGAGGCGATCGCCTGGCAAATTCCGCTGCGCTTGCCGAACTCTACGGTTGCCCGGGTGTCGTGATCGATTTTGGCACGGCGGTCACTTTCGATATTATCGATGCGCAGCAGAACTACATCGGTGGAGTCATTGCTCCGGGACTGGCCGCCATGACCGATTACCTGCACGAGAAAACAGCATTACTGCCGCGGATTGACCTGCGCCCCCCAGACTCGGTCATCGGCAAGTCCACTGAGGAAGCGATGCTGGCGGGTGCTTACTACGGCTACCAGGGATTGGTGAGAAATATTCTCCGTGAGATCCATGATTCGGTTGTGCCAAATGAGCACCCGGGTCATCTCCAGATTGTTGCGACCGGAGGCTACGCGGAACTCTTACGTCCAGGGATTCCTGAAATCAACACCATCAATCCTAACATTACGTTAGAGGGCGTTCGCATCGCTGGCCGTAATCGACTCCATTAATCGCTTTGATTCACCGGAATCGAGAAAAGCTAAATCCATCTATGTGACCGAATCATCATTCCATTTAATGAAGCAAAATCGACGCCCAGCACTGGCTCACGCCACCAGCGAAAACGCAAACAATCGGCCCTTATTCCGATTCTTTTTTCTCTGGATCCTTCTCATCTTCATTGCCCCTGATGGCCTCCGCAGCAGCCCTCATGATTGGCCACGTTGGCGTGGTAATGCGGGTACGGGAGATTGGAATTCCGCACAGTTTCCGGGGCACATCGATGAAACCAAAACAGAGGTGCTGTGGCGGCAGCGAATCAATGGTGGCTACAGCGGTGTCACGACTGCTGATGGCAGGGTGTTCACCATGGATTACGCAAAGAGTCCTGACGAAAAAGAGAGGATTCTCTGCTTTGACGCCGACTCAGGAAAACTCATTTGGGAGCACTCCTACAGCGTTGGCTATAAGGGGCTCGACTACGGCAGTGGCCCACGGGCATCGGTAACGATTGATGGCGCTTATGCCTACATACTCGGTGCCGTCGGTCATGCATTTTGCATCGACGCAGCGACCGGCAAAGTGGTGTGGCAACTCGACACTGTCGCCAAGCTAGATGCGCAGACTCCGCGATGGGGATTTGCCGCCTCTCCAGTCATCTGGAATGACCTCGTCATCCTTCACGTCGCAGCCCAACCAGCCGGCTGCTACATTGCTCTCAAAAAAATGACAGGCAAGGAAGTCTGGCGCAGCATCGACGACCCCGCAGGTTACTGCACTCCGTTTCCTATTCAACGCAACGGCATTGAGCAATTCGTCTGCTGGACACCAGAACACATCCACGGCATCTCGCCTGCTGACGGATCTGTGCAGTGGTCGATTCCTTACAAAGTCAAATACGGTGTCAGCATCGCCAGCCCGCTCTTTGTCGATGGCATCGCCCTGGTTTGCGGCTACTGGCACGGCAGTCGCGCGATTCAGCTCAGCGAAAACCTCGATAGTGCTGAGCTACTCTGGAAGGACGAAGTGAACATCTCAGGGCTCATGTCGCAGCCACTTTACAAAGACGGCCACGTCTATCTGATCGATAAAGAAAACGGGCTACTGTGCTTTGAACTGGCAACAGGAAAAGTGAAATGGAACGACGATCACCAACTCACTCCTGCTGATCAGAATCCCCAGGCAACATTGGTGTGGGCTGACAAAACTCGCGACCTCATCTGCGTCCTGAACGCCAATGGCGAACTCATCATTGCCCACTGCACCGCCAAAGGAATGAAAGAAAAATCCCGCATGCAACTGATCGGCAAAACCTGGGCACACCCGGCATACTCAGGCAATCGTATCTACGCCCGCAGCGACCGCGAGATTGTTGCCGTCCGACTGTGGCCAGACTCTTGACTTTTGACTGGGGGCCGTAGAAAACAAGATGGATCCTGACAATGAACACCCAACCTATCGACACCATGCGGCGACTTCTCTCTACCATCACTCTAGCCATTTTTGCGGTCAATATTTCCTATTCCTCAGCAGAGGAGCCAGCGAAGACATCGAAAGACGAAGCACCACTGGGCTTCGTCGACTTGTTCAATGGAAAAGACCTCACTAACTGGGTCGATGTGAATACTTCATCAGAAACATGGAGCGTAAAGGATGGACTGCTGGTTTGCAGCGGACTTCCGATCGGTGTGATGCGCTCAGAGAAGCAGTATGAAAATTTCATTCTAGTCGTCGAGTGGCGGCACATGGAAGCTGGCGGCAATTCGGGTGTCTTTCTATGGAGCGATGCCACGCCGGATCCTGGCAATCGATTACCTCTGGGCATGGAGGTGCAAATGCTCGAACTTGAGTGGCCTTACATTCATGCCACAGCCGACGGTAAGCCGCGCCATCTCGGCTATGTCAGCGGTGAACTTTTTGGCGCTGGCGGCATGAAGGCGGTTCCAGAGAATCCCCGGGGCACTCGCAGCATGTCCTATGAAATGCGCTGCAATGGAAAAGGCGAATGGAATCGCTACGTCATCGTCGCGGTCGACGGAACAGTAAAACTTTCCATCAATGGCAAGTTCGTAAATGGCATCCGCGAAGCAGATCTGCGCAAGGGATACCTATGCATGGAATCAGAGGGCGCAGAGATTCACTTTCGAAAAATCCAGATCATGGAACTGCCATCGGGTCGCGCTGAAGAGTTGGGTATGGCCCTCAAATCCAAGCATCCCGCCAGTGAAACTGAAAAACAGAAGTAGCCTCACTTTTGCTCCTGGGAATTGAGCTGCTCAATGACCTCCGCAGAGTGCACATCCTTCACCAGTGCCCGCACGAATCCAGTCAACTCCAGCCGCATTTCAAGCAACTGACCGGCTACTACATCCGATTCTAATGACTGTGGCAAAACAACTCCCATCGCAAGCTATGACGAAATAGGACAACCACTCTGGACATTTTGATCAAAAATAAATGCGATCTCCTCACGCATACTTGGATTCAAAGGTCAGCGCATCCGGTCAATTCGCCTGGCTCAGCTTTCCACTTTCAACCAGCCATCAGTAGTCGAATCAATCGCAATTCGGCTCGACAACTGGCTCGAGCGAACCTACTTCTTGGGCCTCTCATGAGCGACGCAACAGACATCAAAGCCAAAGTGAAAACCTTCATCCTCAACGAGTTCCTGCCCGACTCTGAGCCGGACGAACTGGAGGATGACACGCCCCTGCGCTCGGGCGGGATCCTAAATTCTATTGCTACCCTGAAACTGACAGCATTTCTCGAGGAGGAATTCGAGATCACAGTGGAAGCGCATGAGATGGGCGAGTTTGATACGCTCGAAGAGATCGTCGACCTGGTTACTGAGAAGCAGTGAGCGCCGCAGAAAGTCTGCACGCGCGATTTGCGCAGTCGGCAGCAGCGTTTCCTGAACGCATTGCGGTCGTAGATCCTTCTACTGATCAGCAGTTCACCTACGCGGAGCTTGACAAGGCGGCAACTGCCATTTCCGTTGCTTTGGTGTCAGCGGGTGTCGTGCCCGGTGATCGAGTGGGCATGTGTGCGCCCAAATCGATACATGCCGTTGCGTCATTGTTAGGAATTCTGAAAGCTGACGCGGCCTATGTGCCAGTCGACACGGGATCACCACCACAGCGCAATACCTACATTTTTTCTGACTGCGCTGTGCGCTGTATCATTGCAGACGAAAAATCTGCCGACGCCCTGACTGCCCACGGAGGTTTCGAAAGCCGGCAGAGGCTCAGTGAACATCACCTCTTGCTTACTGGATCACAGCACACGCCGCCATTGTTATCAGCAGGCCTTGCATACGTCCTCTACACCTCAGGATCCACTGGATCGCCCAAGGGAGTAATGCTCACCCATGGCAATGCCCTAAGCTTTGTCAACTGGTGCATTCGCGAATTCAATCCATCGCCTGAAGACCGATTTTCCTCTCACGCACCCTTCCATTTTGACCTGTCGATTCTAGATCTCTATGTGCCGCTGTTCAGCGGTGCAACCGTAGTGATCTTGAACGAATCACTTGGGAAAAATCCAGCGGCACTGTCTAAGTGCATTGAATCACAGAAAATCACCTGCTGGTATTCCACGCCATCGATTTTGCGACTGTTGGTAGAGATCGGAAAACTGGATCAGCGCGACCTTTCCTCGTTACGGCTGGTGAACTTTGCTGGTGAAGTCTTTCCTATCAAGTTTCTGCGAGCCCTGAAAGAGATCGCACCACAGCCGATCTATTACAACCTCTACGGCCCGACCGAAACGAATGTCTGCACCTACTACAGGATTCCTAGAACGATTCCAGATAATCGCACGACGCCCTATCCTATCGGCTACTGTTGTGACAATGATAGGGCGCGAGTCGTTGACCTGGCAGGAGATGATGTTGGGCCAGGCGATGAAGGTGAGCTAGTAGTGCAAGGCGGAACCGTGATGCGTGGCTACTGGAATCTTCCAGAGCGAACCAGCGAGGCCTACTTTGGCACATCAGATCCATGGTATCGGACGGGCGACGTCGTGCGTGAAGAAATCGATGGTGCCGGATGCTACGTCTACCTGGGTCGCAGAGATCGCATGATCAAGCGCCGCGGCTATCGTGTCGAACTGGGCGAAATTGAAGCCGCCTTCCATAGCTATCCCGGAATGCGCGAAGCTGCAGCGATGGCTGTCACAGACGAACAGGAAGGGATGCTGGTCAGGGTGTTCCTGGTGTGGGATGAGACGGAGGGCAAGGCCCCGTCCACGATCAAACTGAAGGCCTACTCAGCGAGAAACCTTCCCACGTATATGATTCCTGACCGTTTTGTTTACCTGCCGAAGCTGCCGCAGACATCTACAGATAAGGTTGACTATCAAAAGTTAACCACGCTGGCCTGAACACCAGATGTCAATGAATGCCAATTAGTGCAATTCCAGCCACAGAATCCGATCAGTCATTCACTTTCATCCGGGTTACCTTACTTTGGACGCAATTCCTTTGTGATTCCTAAGATCAGCACGAACCAACATCTTGTCAGCCATGCCCAGCAGTTCAAAAGAAATTCCCAAACGCCCGAAGACATCATCGAAGAATTCGAAAAAAATGGTTCCGGCATGCCTGATACGAGTAGCAACGGCGAATACTGCGACCTGGAAGAATTATTGGAATCCCGTGGCCTGATGAAGAAAGGGCTGACCAACGCGGTCACGCTGGAGATCAACTACGAGAAAGGCACTTACCCATATCGAAAGAAACTTCCTGTGCGTGAATACGAGCAGACCAAGCTGATTCTCCAGGCAGAACTTTTGAAAGTGCAGTGCTGGGTAAAAGAGTCCGGTCAACGAATTACTGCCCTTTTCGAAGGACGGGATGCCGCTGGCAAAGGCGGCACGATCAAGCGCTTCATGGAACACCTCAATCCCAGGGCCGCACACGTCGTCGCCCTGGAGAAACCCACGACTCGCGAAAAAGGACAGTGGTATTTCCAACGATACATCAATCATTTGCCCACTGCCGGTGAGATGGTCTTCTTCGACCGCTCCTGGTACAATCGCACGGGAGTTGAAACCGTCATGGGATTCTGCACTCCTCAGGAATATCTCGAGTTCCTTCGCCAGTGTCCGCTACTGGAACGGATGTTAGTGAACAGTGACATCACCCTTTTCAAATTCTGGTTTTCCGTCAGCAGAATCGAGCAATTGCGCCGATTCCACGGCCGCAAGACCGATCCTCTCAAACAATGGAAATTGAGCCCGATCGATATTCAGAGTCTGCATCGATGGGACGAGTACACGACGGCCAAGGAATCCATGTTCTTCTACACCGATACTGCCGATGCTCCGTGGATCATCGTAAAATCTGACGATAAGCGGCGCGCCCGAATCGAGTGCCTGCGTCACTTTCTACATACGTTAGACTACCCGGACAAGAATACCGATGCCATCGGCACTCCCGATCCACTGATCGTGGGAACGGCAGCATCACTCGGAGTCAGCGAAGACGCTCAGCCCTCGGCCCCGGCAGATCCTAACAGTCTCACAGAAAAGCCTGAAAAACGGAAGAAAGAAAAATCACGCATCTCAGACATTCCGTAGACCACCCATCTACTCCGAGTAGGAAATCTTCCGTTTCGCACCGCCCTTGCGCTTTGTTCTGCCTTTGCCAGCAGGTTTTTTCTGCGGAGCCAAGGGCCCACCTTCGATGCCTGCCTGCTTTTTGAGTTCAGCGATTTGATCCCGTAGCAGTGCGGCGCGTTCGTATTCCAGATCGATCGCTGCTTGTTGCATTTCCTGCTCAAGTTCGCGGATCACTTCGATCACGTCAAAATTCGAGCCGTCCTCTTTTAACACCGTGTCCTCAAGTTGCCGCCCCTGCCTTGTCATGTGCAGACTCTTCTGCACCGGTCGTACCACGCTCCGTGGGGTGATGCCGTTTGCTTCGTTGTGCTCGATTTGCTTGGCCCGACGATAGCTGCTAATGTCGATCAGACGCTGCATGCTCCTGGTCACTTGATCTGCAAACAACACGACTTCACCACGAATATGCCGCGCAGCACGACCCGCTGTCTGAATCAACGAAGTTTCGCTTCGCAAGTAGCCTTCCTTGTCAGCATCCAGGATGCACACCAGGCTCACTTCCGGCAGATCGAGACCTTCTCTCAGTAAATTAATACCAACCAGAATATCGAACTCAGCAGCTCGAAGGGCACGTAGAATTTCCACGCGCTCGATCGCATCAATGTCAGAGTGCAGGTAGCGCACCTTGAGCCCGACATCACGCAAGTAGTCCGTGAGATCTTCTGCCGTTCTCTTGGTGAGCGTCGTCACCAGAACTCTTTCCTGACGCTCCACTCGCTGGCGGCATTGCTCGATCGTTTCATCGATCTGCCCTTTCAGCGGCCGCAGCGTAATCACCGGATCGAGTAGTCCCGTGGGACGAATAATTTGCTCCACAATCAGCGTACTACCCTTCTTTTCCACATCAAACTTCTCCAGCGGCTGCGTTGCCCCGGAAATTCTTGGCAAGCGTTCCGGCACCGTCTCTTCCTCCCCGATCTTTTTCTTTTTGTGCGGCATGTAGCCATCCTGTCCGACCACACTGTTCTGGATTTCAAACTTTGCCGGCGTCGCGCTCACATACAGACGTTGATTCGTCACCTTCATGAATTCCTCAAACCGCAGCGGCCGATTATCGAGTGCACTTGGAAGACGAAATCCAAAGTCTACCAGCGTCGTTTTTCGGCTCTTGTCGCCCTCGTACATCCCCCCCACCTGCGGCACAGTCGCATGCGATTCGTCCATTATCAGCAGAAAATCCTTCGGGAAGAAATCTATCAACGTGTTCGGCGTCGCACCAGGTTGACGACCACTCAAATGCCGGCTGTAGTTTTCGATACCCTGACAAAAACCCATCTCCGTCATCATCTCGATGTCATAATCGGTGCGCTGGCGAATCCGCTGCGCCTCCAGGAATTTCCCTTCGCGCTCGAAGAGCCCGACTCGCTCAACCATTTCCTCACGAATCGCGCGTATCGCCACGCGCATTTTCTCCGCAGAAGTAACGAACTGTTTTGCCGGATAAAAAGTATACGATTCGATGCGCGACTTGGCAGTGCCAGTCAATGGGTCGAACGCCGTGATGCGGTCGATTTCGTCGCCGAAGAATTCCACCCGAATCGCTTCGTTCTCAAGCCAGGCTGGGTGTACCTCGACAACGTCTCCTCGTACGCGAAACTTACCGCGCGCAAACGCGATGTCGTTGCGTTCGAAGAGCATATCCACCAGTTTACCGAGAAACTCATCGCGGTCCATCTGCATCCCCGTGAGGATCGGCACCATCATATTCTTGTAATCATCCGGTGATCCCAAACCATAGATGCACGATACACTCGCGACAACCAGCACATCATCCCGTGTGAGAAGTGAACTCATTGTCGACAACCGCAACCGCTCAATCTCGTCATTGATCGAGGAGTCCTTTTCGATATAGGTATCAGAACGCGGGATGTAAGCTTCTGGCTGATAGTAATCGAAGTAGCTGACGAAGTACTCGACTGCATTCTCCGGAAAGAAATTTTTAAATTCTGAATACAGTTGTGCTGCCAGCGTCTTGTTGTGCGACATCACCAGCGTCGGCTTGCCGATTTGCGTCACCACATTTGCCATGGTGAACGTTTTTCCGGATCCGGTCACACCGAGCAATGTCTGGTGCCTGTTGCCAGCGCGAATCGACTTCACCAGCTTCGCAATAGCATGCGCCTGATCACCTTGCGGAGAATAGTCGCTGACAAGCTGAAACGGTGATTTCTCGGTCTTATCCATGGCTCTCCTCAGCCTACGGAGGAATTCCCGGTGCGCAAGCACGCTTGACTGAGGCTGCATATACAGGAGGGTAGAAAGCTCATGGATCGCCAGACTGAAATCCTTGTTCCCGTCATGTTCTACGACACCGATTGCGGTGGCGTGGTCAGTAATATCGCTTACCTGCGCTTTGTCGAACAGGCGAGGACTGCTTTAGTGGCTGCGTTAGGGTTTTCACTCAGTAAAATTGCAGCAGCAGGAGAATTCCCCGCCGTCCTGCGCACGGAAATCGACTACAAGAAACCTGCCGTGCTTGGCGACACGGTGCGCATCGAAGCGCGCCTGGAAGAGGTCAAACGCGCGCGGTTCTGGTGCGGCTTCACCTTATTGCGTGATTTGGACGGCGCACTGCTGGGACAGTGTCGTCAGCAATGCGCGTTTGTTCGCATGCCGGAAGGGATCCCTGTCCCCGTGCCCGCTGAATGGCGCGAAGAAAATCCGTGAGCAGTCCACACTACGACTACGCGATCATCGGCCAGGGACTTGCTGGCACACTGCTGGCCTGGTGTCTGCACAGACGAGGCAGGCGTGTGATCCTGGTGGATCGTGATGAGGCAGCGACCGCATCAAAAATTGCCGCAGGCCTGATCAATCCAATCACTGGTCAGCGCACCTGCCTTTCATGGCGGCTCCACGATTTCCTGCCTGTCGCGCGTGCGTTCTATCGCACAATCGAACGCACGCTTGGCGCACGATTGCTGCACTCGATGCCACTGACGCGTCTGCTGCCGGACGAACGCGCAATGCAGAAGTGGCAGACGATTGCTGACACGCCTGACATTCGCACATTCCTCAGCGACCCCCAGCCTTCACCACTGGTCGACCCACAGAAGGTAAGAACCAGCGACACGGGTGGCGGCTTTGAAATCGCCGAGGCGCATATCCTTGACGTCCCCGAGTTGCTGCGGCGATCGCGCGACGTCTTTGATTTTCACTGCGCGGATCTGGACATTGCGCAAGCGATCGTTCCGCAATCGGATGCGGTGCACGTAGAAACGGGGACTGAGTCCCTCATCGCCGATCGACTCATTTTCTGCCAGGGACCCGATGGGAGAAAGGGCAACCCATTCTTCGACTGGGTACCATTCACCTGTGCCAAAGGTGAAATCCTCACGATCGATTGTCCCGCGATGCGTCACGAATCCCGTATCTTGAATGGTGCCGGATGGATCGCCCCCGTCCCTGGCGCTGCGCCCGGCACCTTCCGTGCGGGCTCCACTTACGGCCATGATGATCTGACTAAGGATCCCACGCCAGAAGGACGCGCAGTCATTGAAGCGAAGTTAAAGAAACTGCTGAAGGTCGATTTCTCTATCACTTCGCACGCGGCTGGCATTCGCCCGATCATTGAGCGCAGCCGGGCACTGATCGGCATGCATCCTACACATCAGCGGATCGGATTTTTCAATGGTCTCGGCTCCAAGGGCTCGCTCAATGGTCCCTACATCGCGGAACAATTTGCAGCCTACCTGGAAGATGGCGCAGCACTGGAGCATGACCTTGATCTGCTGAAAAATTCCTAATGTCTAACAATCGCACCCATCGCCCGTCAGCTCTCCCGCGCGCCACCGAACTTGCGCACTCGTGGGTGGCCGCCCACCTCCCGGCGGGTGGCATCGCGATCGATGCCACTGCTGGAAATGGACACGATACGCTTTTCCTTGCCCACACCTGCGGCGCATCCGGCAAGGTGTTCGCATTCGATATTCAGCAAGAGGCGATCGACGCAACCAGGGCACGGCTCAGCGACGCTGACGTCCACCACGTTGAACTGCACCAGCTCTGCCACTCACAGATTACGTCCACCATTCCTCAAGCGCTGGCGGGACAAGTGGACGCGATTATGTTCAATCTCGGATACCTCCCAGGCGGCGACAAAGAATGCCTGACTCAGACTGCAACGACCTTGCGTGCGATCGAACATAGCCTTCCCCTCCTGACACCTGGCGGCATCATGACTATCGCCATCTACCCTGGCCATCCCGGAGGTGATAAAGAGACGGCCGCCGTGCAGGAATACGCCGCAAATCTATCGGCACCCGACTGGCATGCCGCTCACTTTCGTCCTCTCAATCAGCCGAAGCGACCTCCTGAGCTAATCGGAATCGTGCGAAGAAACCACTGAAACCGCCTATTTTGGGGCAAAAGAGTTGCCTCTTCATCCTTGAACTCGCGCATGGAATGTCGCACTATCTCCCCTTATGTCGACTGATTCCAAGCAATGGCGGATATTCCGGTGCCCGTCCTGCGAGTCCCTGCTGAAACTGGCCAAGGACTCCCAGGCGCGAGCCTTGAAGTGCCCAAAATGCGAGAAGACGGTAAAGATTCCTGCCAACACTGAGAAAGAAGAATCGGCAGCAGACGAGGGCGAGAAACGACAGCCCGGCGATGTCATTCGCAAGCACACAGAAGGTGTCCTTCCTGATCAGCGCGCTTACGACCCCACTCCGGATGGCCTCAAATCTGACCGCGAAGACCGCGAAAACTGGGAGGAAAAACGTCACCAACGCAAGAAGCTGGAATTCGGAACTCAGCTGACCTCGACCGATGACGATGACATCAAAGTAGATCCGAATGCCCCGCAAGAAGTTCGGCGCAAGAAATTCGTAGGCGGTGCATCTGAATCTTCCGAAGCTGGAAACTCATGGGACGACGATGCACCGCAGCGCGGGAAATCAAGTAACCTGCCAATGATCGTACTCATCGTAGCGGTTTTGCTCATTGGTGGCATTGCGTTGCTTGGTCTCGGACTTCTTGAAGACGATGCATCTCCGCAACTGGCTGACACCACCAGGATGCAGCAGGCGTATGGGCTGGAAGACAGCAGGGACGTTGGCGAATTTCATGAGGAAGTTTCTGCCGTCATCAAGGATTTCCTTGAGGCAAAATCGGTCGATGAGTTGATCGGCTACGTGCGGCAAACCGACCGTGTGTCGCCAATGATCCGTCAGTATTATGGGATCCACACCTATGAGCCATCCGGTTATAAGAAACTTCCTGGATCCAATGACTTGATGTCGCACAGTAAATACATTGTTGCTGTCATCCAACTGAATGCCGAAGAAGACAAGATTGGTGCTGTCGAACCACAGCGCATTATCGCACTTGAGCAAACTCCTGATGGATTCAAAGTGGATTGGGAAAGCTGGGTCGGCTACTCAGAGATTTCATGGGAACTCTTCACTGGCCAGCGCATGACGGATCCTTATGAATTTCGCGCAATGGTAGGACGGGACGACTACTACAACTACAAGTATCAGGACTTCATCGACTGGCGGTGTTACCAGATTCGTGACCCCGATGAGAAACATCGCCTGTGGGGATACACCCCTCGCAACAGTGAGGTCGACAAGGAACTTCAGCGAGCGCTCCTGCGAACTCCCTACACATTTGCTGTCGTCAGATTGCGCTACCCAACAGGCAACCCGATGGACACTGAATCAAAACAAGTCGAAATTGTGGAGCTTATCGAAGAAGGCTGGGTCAAGCGTGATGACAACGACTATAATGTCGAAGATGAAATGCTAGACGGCTCGTTCGATTTTAAATAAATAGGGCTACCTTCCACTCAGCTTCAGCCTCGACTCCGCTGTTATCAACTGCTCTGGCGTGAGTTGCGCTTTCAATTTACTGCTCAGTTTTGCCGCTGGCTTGTGTCCCAGGCGAGCTGACTCAGCTGCCAGGACGTAAGCAGCCACAAGGTCTTTTGCCCCGCCCTTGCCCGTTTCGAACAAGCGGGCCAGCAAGTATTGGCCAACAGCATCACCCAGCTTCGCAGCCTCAGTATAAAGATGACTGGCAACTACCGGATCCTGCTTGATTGCGCGGTCGTAGCCATTTTCGTACATCATTCCAAGATTCACCATCGCTGGCGGATAACGCTGCGATGCAGCTCCCGAAAGCCACTTCACGGCAAGGCGTGTATCTTTCTCCACTCCCCTGCCATCACGGTATTTAATTCCCAGTTGATTCTGCGATCGAAGATCACCCAGCGCGGCAGCTTTCTCGAACCATTCGTTGGACCGTGCGGGATCCTTTTTCAAATCCGCCGCGCCGGCCTCATGCATGCGTGCCAATTGGTACATCGCCCGAGTCGATCCCAATGAAGCCGCCTTGTGAAACCACTCCAGCGCCACTTTGCCGTCCTTATCAATCCCAGCACCTTTCAGTGCACACATTCCCAGATGGAACTGCGCCTGGGGAAGCTGCTTCTGCGCCGCTGCACGATAGAAGAAATGCGCACGATCTGCATCAGCCACGACTCCCTTGCCTTCTTCGTAGAGAAATCCCAATTCCAGAGCAGCAATCGCGTCCCCTTTCGATTCGCCAAGCTCAAACCAACGTTTCGCTTCTTCATAACTGGGTTCAGTTCCAAACATGCCTTGCTTGAAACCACGACCGAGCTCAATCATTGCATCCACTGAACCAGCCTCCGCTGCTGCCTTCATAAGGAATTGCGCCTTCTCGACATCTGGCCGTGCGATTCCCTGTCCGGCCACATCCATCCGGGCAAGTTCTAACATTGCTCCCAAATCTTTTTCTGCATCTGCTTTCCCCAGCCATTCACGAGCAGCACGAAAATCAGTAGATCCACTGCGCAGCAGACTACCATAGCGACGCATACCTGCAACAACGCCGCCCTCTGCGGCAACCTTGTAACTTGCAAGAGCATCCGACACCACGCGCTCCGTCCCAAGGCCCCATTCCTGACAATGCCCCACCACCAGTGCAGCAAACGCATCACCCTTTGCCGCCAATTCCTGCAGAGACTTGAACGCCGCACCATCGATTTCTTCTGGAATCCGCTTCGCAATATTGATCACGGCTTCAGGAGCACCATCGATCTCATCAATATCAATGGCAAAATCCCCAGCGCTCGCCACAGCCGAAACAACCATGAGCAGAACGCATTTGCCTAAAATTTTCCGAATCCGATTCATAGTTCACTCATAAAGACAACCACTCAGAACTGCAACTGCAATGGTCGACTCACCATCTTCCGGGAATTCCGAATTCCGAAACTAACTTGTCACAATCTGCTTTGACTAGTCGCGTTATGACAAGTCTTGCTCTGACAAGTTCCCGCCGATCACGTTCATTGCTCCTCTTTCGCCACAATCACCAGGGCAGGCAGCGTATCCGCGATATTTTGAATAGTCTTACTTCCGTCCGGCCACTGCACCTCAAGAGAAGTCAATGCGGCTCCTTTCGATGCAAAGAACAGCGACCGGCCGCCTTGTGAGAGATAGCCGCCGCCGCTGTAGATTTCCTGTGACTGGGTGGTGCCGTTACTGTCAGTGACCGTTACACGAGCGCCAGCGGCACTGCCGACTAGTCGAATGACAAGGTAATCGATCGCACTCTGATTTCGCCAGGCGATGGAAAATCCGTCATTTACGCCAACCAGCAAGTCGGGTCGATGATCGCCATCGATGTCAGAAACGGTCACTGAGGTAGCATCACCGGAAATAATCAATCCACTGACTTCCGCCCCAACTGGAGCAAAACCACCAGCACCGTCGCCTCTCAATAACAGACTCATACCTCCATCGAACCTGCCGGTCTCAGCTTGTGGCCCAAAGAAATTCTGCGCCAGGAAAAGGTCGAGATTGCCGTCACCGTCAGCATCCAGAAATGTCAGCCCGAACACTGGCGCAATCTGTGCCAATTGTGGCAATGCGCGCCAGGTGAATACGCCCTTTCCGTCGTTGATCAGCAATCCTGACTCCAGCGTGTTGGCTACAAAATGATGCGCCTCTTGAAGATTCTCCGGACTGTAGATTTCGTCCAGGGTCGCCGTGGCAAAGGCACGGAATGATTGGAATTTATCTCGCAGATGCGGCATCGCGTTGCTGGAACAACTTTTGCCGCGAATTGGATACAACACGTCATCTTCAAACTCGGCCTCAACCAGATTCATATTCCCGTCACCAGTGTAATCGCCGTAGTATAGTTGCACAGGCTTATCCACCGATGCGTGGTATTTTGAATTTAAACCGTGATTGCCGACTGCGTAGTCCATATCCCCATCGCCGTCGACATCGCCGCCCGCGATACTGTTCCACCAACCGAGTCGCTCTCCCAGCCCTGCAGTGACGGTGGCATCATTGAGAGTGCCTGCACGATTCATGAATATCTGAACGCTCCCCCATTCATGCGTTACGAACAGATCGAACCAACCATCGTCATTTGCATCCGACCAGAGGGCACTGGTCACCATGCCCGATTCCTTCAATCCTTCGATCTCGCTGGCAATATCAGTGAATTTTCCACCCTCGTTTTTCAATAACGCGCTCTGCGGTGCCAGCGGATACTCACCCGGAATCAAGCGACCACCGACGAACAAATCCTCGTCTCCATCGCGGTCAAAATCTGCCGCTGCGACAATACTTCCACTGCTCTGATCAGCAGGAATAGTCCCGGCCTCCGCTTTCGAAAGCCCGCCTTTGCCATCGTTCAAATACAAACGATCAGCCAGCTCAGGCGCATTTCCGGGAAACTCATAGCTACCGCTGACGACGTAAAGATCCTGATCGCCATCGCTATCCGCATCAAAAAATACTGCTCCCATGTCTTCGCACGCCTTGTCCTCGCGCAGGACTTCTACCCACTGCGCAACAAACACGCCGTTACCTTGATTCAAGCGTAACTCTGCAATCTGTCCCGCAGCCCCACCAACGAAGAGGTCATCATCGCCATCACCATCAACGTCTCCCCAGGCGGTTCCACTTCCCAGCTGTGACAACTTGTTAGGGAGCAATGGCTGCAAGGTAAAATCATCAAACTCTCGCTCCTGATGCATCTGCATCGACAGATCCTCCCGCGCAAACATTGGCAGCACCTCCTCTTCCGCAGCATTGCCATCAGTCGTTTCCTGACGAATGACAAAGTATTGATTCACAGGCAGTTCAGCATATTCCTGAACACCGCCTCCTGGCCAGGAGACGACCAATCGCTCGATCACTTCAGCATCGCCAACTCCGAAGTGCAGCATTGGCTCGTTCATGGACATGAAGCCGCTGGTCGGTGCCAGTTCGCGCTGCTGCTGCACACCACCAGCTCGCAAACTTACCTTTGCTCCGATCGCTAATCGCTTCCCGTCTTCGGCTACCAATTTCAAAATCAGACGATTCCCGGTCTCACTATCATTGCGATAAACGGACACGGGCTCTTCCACATTAATAACGATGAGATCGACGTCTCCATCGCGATCCAGATCGCCACTGGCCGCACCATAGCTGACACCTTCCTTGCCCAGTCCCCATGCATCACTGACATCATCAAAGTGGAGGCTGCTCGCCGCATTTCGCATTGCCCTGTTCTTCTCTTCCCTGCGGGGCAACGACTTCAGATAGTGCCACTCGTGATGATCACGCAGTTGTTCCGAGGTGAACGTGTAGTCAGAGTCGTTCATGGCGCGGGCCGTTCCATTGGAGACGAACACATCCTGCCAGCCATCATTGTCAAAGTCAGAAATCTTCACAGCCCATGTCCAGTCCGTGCTGTCGAGCCCGGCTAGAAACGCGCCTTCAAGAAAACGCGCAGTCCCAGTGCCAAGATAAAGGGCATTGCGCATGTACTGTGGCGGCAGCGATGAATTCGCTGCTTTCAAGATCGGCCCACCCATGACGCCCATGGTCGTTTTTTGCTTAAAGTGATTGGTGGCTGACATGTCTGCGATGAGAAAATCCTGATGTCCGTCGTTGTTCAGGTCTCCGACATCCGCGCCCATCGAGAACCAGGAAGAATGGGGAATCCGCTCGTGAATTTCATCACGAAAGGTGCCGTCCCCCTGATTGATGTAGAACTTGTCCTGCGAGATCATGTCATTGCCCACATAAAGATCCATCAAACCATCTGCATTCGCATCCCACCACGTGGCCGAAAGGCCATCGCCGCGTCCATTGATACCTGACGATTTCGATACATCCGTAAAACGCCCACCATCATTCCGCAGCAGATAATCCTCACGGCCGTAAGCACGTATTCCCCATTCATCCCCCTCCTCCCACAGCAGGTAATACTTCTCATAACCGGGCTTTAAGGTGCGCTTACCATTCACCGTAGTGAACGCATCGTTGCCCTTGTATCCGCGCGAGTCTTCATAACGATTCGTCAGCACGTAGAGATCGAGATCACCGTCATTGTCGTAGTCACAAAAGGCTGACGTCTGACAAGCGTCGACGATGTCCACCGCAAACGCCTTCGCTTGCTCAGTGAATTGAACGGTTCCATTGGCCTTGCCACTCGCCTTGTCACTGCCACTAGTCCCCTGATTCACAAATAAGGCATTGGGCGCGTCATAGTTGACGACGTAGATGTCGAGATCTCCATCACCGTCGATATCGGCCATGCTGACGCCGCCAGCCCAGTCATCGCCACCACCTAGCGCGCCCGCTTGCTCCGTAATGTCCTCGAAACGCATCGCCCCATCGTTGCCCCCGACCTGACGATAGAGCCTATTCTTTCCCGCGCCTCCAGCGAGAAAAACGTCCGGCCAGCCGTCACCATCGACGTCGCCAATCGCCAATCCACCACAGGCCAAACCTGAACGGTAAAGATACGCCATCGGATGCTCTGGTTCGACGACACTTACAAATCCAATGCCAGATTCATCGACAGAAAGCTCAGTGAACATTTGCTCAGAGTCCCCAGTCGATCGCTCCCGCAGTGGAACCCCCGTCAGCCCTGGCAACTCAATCATTTCAGCAACATCAACTGGTGGCCAGGGATGCGCCTGAGTCTGACCAGGCAGCGAATCCTCTGACTTGGGATCACCGCACGAAACAACGAGCGCACAACTCACGACAAGCAATGCCAAACCGAAAGGAAGGGCGATTGCTCGAAGGATTGAACACGATGAAAAACGAAACCAATGTTCCGCGCGAAAAGTAGCAAGAGTTTTCAGAATGGCGGGTAAACAGGATCGCCAGCGATTATGAAAAAGAATCGCTTCCGTGTCAATATCGCACAAACTGGCTTGCATCTAATCCGCATCATCGGTAGTCCCACGCCGGAAATCGTTCCGCGTTCTCAGGAACTCTTGTCGGCTGATCTACTCTTCGATTGTGATTTCGATTTCGATCTCGCTTTCTTTTTGTCGCCGGGATTCACAGATAGTTGCTTGATTTCTTCTGCTCCGAGAAAACGCCAGCGCCCAAGAGCGAGTTCGCCCAGCTCCAGGCTGCCGATGCGCAGTCGCACCAGCGTCGTTACGTCGTAGTTCATGGAACCAAACATCTGCCGCAGCTGGCGCTTGAATCCTTGATTCAGCACCACGAATAATCTGCGTGGTGAAAGCTCGTGCACGGAAACGGCGCGGGCGAATCCTTCATCAATTTCGATACCTCTGAGCAACGCCTTGGCGTCTTCTTCCATCTTAAATGTGCGATCAGTCACGACCAGATACAGCTTCTCTACTTTGTAGCGAGGATGGGTCAAATTCTGCGCCAACGCTCCATCGTTGGTCATAATCAGCAGGCCTTCGCTGTCCTTGTCCAAACGTCCCACATAACTGAGATCCTGGAGGTGGTCTGGCAGAAGATCGTAGATGGTCTTGCGCCCTTGCGGGTCACTCTTGGTGCACAGATAGCCCGGAGGCTTGTGCAAAATGAGGGTCGCCACTCGCTTGGGCGTGACTGTCAGGCCATCAGCCGTGACCACATCGTTTTCGGCGATGGTCGTCGCCAGTTTTTTGCACTGCCGACCGTTTACGGTGATTCGGCCGCCCTCGATAAGTTGCTCACAGGATCGACGGGAGCCGAGCCCGCAGGCTGCGAGGTAACGATTGAGGCGCATCGAAGTGTGGGCGGCGGATTGACGAACAAGAATAGAACAAGATAGGCGGAAACCGCTCCCCAACTGATTCGCCTGCCGCTAGTAAGGTGTAGGCGGCAAAATCCTGGCTGCACAGCAGGAAAATTAAGCCTCTGGCTCAGTCTTCGGCAAGCCGATTGGGCTTTGACCTTTTTTCCAATCACCGCGCTTCTTGAGCAATTTGACGCGCTCAAAGCGCTTCAACACGCTGCGCTTGGCACCGATGGACTTGCTTCCTTTGAGACTGGGATGCTGGGACATTATATTGAAAATCAGAGAGTTACGATAGATTTACCAACCACTGAGCGATCGGGAATGGGACATTAGCCGTGACATTGAATTTTGCAAGTGCCTTTGCGACTTCCGCAGCTCCGAATTCTCCGAATTGGCGAAAATCGGAATGCATCATCGCATCGACGGCGGCTACGATTGCTCGTAGGCACCTTCGAATGGATTGTATTGAGTTGGATCACCGCTCTCAAGCCCGCGCTTGAACCAGCGGATGCGTTGCTCGGCGGTGCCGTGGGTAAAGGCGTCCGGCACCACGTAGCCCATGCTGCGCTTTTGAATCATGTCATCACCCACACCGCGAGCGGCCCCCAGCCCTTCCTCAACGTCTCCATGCTCGAGAAAATTGAATTTCTTCTGCCCGTGGTGCGCCCAAACACTTGCAAAGTAGTCGGCCTGCAGTTCCTGACGAACGGAGAGCCGATTCGCCTCTTCTTCGCTGCCCGCAGACTGGCGTGCCCGCTGCACCCGGGAAGAAACCCCCAGCAGATTCTGAATGTGATGGCCGACTTCATGCGCGATGACATATGCCTGAGCAAAGTCACCGGGTGCATTGAACTTGCGCTTCAGTTCGTCGTAGAATGCCAGATCGATGTAGACTTTCCGATCTCCTGGGCAATAAAATGGGCCGACGGCAGCGCTGGTATTGCCACAGGCCGACTGCACCATTCCAGAGAAAATCACCAGTTTGGGTTGCTCATACTGCGTCGGCCTGCCGGTCAGGCTGCTGGTAAGTTTCGGGTAAAGCTGATCCCAGACATCTTCAGTGTAAGCGAGCACGGTTTCGGTAAACTCTTTCATCTCCTCCTCTTCTGGACTTGTGGGAATATAGGCTTCCTGGGTGCCGCCAGCTTGCGCACTGCCCTGCTGAGACTGTACCACCGACTCAAGAACTTGCGCGGGATCCTGGTTCAGCACAAAAATCGCGATGAGCGCCACTACAATTGTGCCAATGCCACCGCCTACTACTTTGCCACCACCACCGCCACGGGGTGACCGACCACGGCGATCTTCAACGTTCTGACTTCTTCGAGCTTGTTTCCAGCGCATGTTTCTTTCAGGGGATAAACTTGCGTGAATTATGCAAGGATGCGGGGGCCAGGTCAACGCATGAAACGCATTTTGTCGACGTGCGCCTCGCTGGCAGTAGCCGGCATTTTTCTTTCCACAGTGGTTCGGTTGCCCTTCAATAGGGGCATGGCATTCCACATGGTTCAGGCGGTTCGCGGCGGTATTTTTGCTCTCCTGTTTTTCGTGACTCCCTGCGCTTCCATTGCGGAGGAATTAGTTGAGGAATCACTGGAGGCACTACTGAAGAAAACGGTCGCTGAATTTGACCTCCCGGCGATGGGCGCGATTGCGTTCCGTAGCAATGCGTTACTGGATCGCAGTGTCACTGGAATTCGTGCACGTGGGCATGAGGAAAAGGCTACTCTCTCTGACAAGTGGCACATTGGCTCACTGACGAAATCAATGACGGCAACACTGGCGGCGACTCTGGTGGAGGAGAAGATGCTGACGTGGGAGACTTCTCTCGAAGATTGTCTCGGGAGCAGGTTCAGAATCAGGAAGGAGTATCAAGCGGTGACGCTCCGTGATCTGATGCGTCACCGGGGTGGATTCCCATCGAAGACAACGGGCAGCACGTGGCAGGAACTCATGCGCGATGACGGCAGTGAACGCCAGCAACGGAAGCGTGTGCTGCGCGAGGTCTTGCAGATGGAACCGGAAACCACGCCGCTTACGCAAGTCCAGTATGCGAATCTGAACTTCATCGTGGCCGGAGGCATGTTGGAAGAAGTCGCCGACTCTCCATGGCAGGAATTGATCAAGCAGAGGCTGTTCGATCCACTGGGCATGTCGAGCGCTGGCTTCGGCGTCCCTGCTTCAAAGAAAAAATCGGACCAGCCGTGGGGACACAACGCTGACGGAACGGAGGTCGCCCCCGAAGCAGAAGGCTCCGACAATCCGCCAGTGCTGGGCCCGGCCGGAACGGTGCATTGTTCGCTGAATGATCTCGCCCGTTATTATTCTTTTCACCTGCGAAAGGGCACGGCTGCAAATGGCAAACGACTGCTGGCGGTATCAGCCTTCACTACGCTGCATGGAATCGATCAGGATGTTGATCAATGGGGCCTCGGCTGGATAAAGACGGACCGCTCGTGGGCTGGAGGCACTGCCCTGAATCATGCAGGAACCAACACGATGTTCTACGCCGTGGTCTGGCTCGCACCTGCACGTGACTTCGGCGTGGTGGTCGTCACAAATCAGGGCGGCGACAAAGCCGCAAAAGCGACGGATGCCGTCACCTCTGTTCTCGTCACGCGCTACGGAAAGTAATTCTGTGTCAGTAGTAGACTGGCGGACTTGTGGGCCAGCAGGCAATTTACTCTGCTCATCCATGGCATTTAAACACTTAAAGAGCAATTATTTGCACCAAAATCACTTTTTGATCATTCATAAGCATATTATTGCTGTTTATGTATTTTTATTTTATGTGCTAAAACTTGCAATTTATAGAGACTTGTGGCTTTTTAAAGCATGATGTTGCACTTTACTTCAATGAGCGATGCGATGATTCAAAGTGAACTCGGGCATCGCCTGCAGCGCACAAGATTGATTCAGAATACCACACAAGAAACCCTGGCAGAGCGCTCAGGTGTTGCCAAACGCACGATCGCAAACGTCGAGGCCGGCAACGGCTGCTCGCTCAGCTCTCTGATCGCGATTCTGCGTGGGCTCGGGAAACTGGATCAACTCAACCAATTCCTCCCGGCCCCACCCATCAGCCCGATTCAGCTATCTAAAATGGCAGGCAAGCAGCGCCGACGCGCGACGGGATCGCGCACCCGAATGAAAGAGGAGCCTGCATCTTCAACCTGGCAATGGGGGGATGAAGACGACAAATGAGCGATCTGATCGAAGTTGCAGATGTCATGCTGTGGAGCAGGCGCATCGGCGCGATCGCCTGGAATGCGCAAAGTGAAACGGGCGCATTCGAATACGATCCCACGTTTCGCGCAAGCGGCATCGAGGTGGCTCCACTCATGATGCCGCTGGGAGATCGCATTTACCGCTTTCCAGAGTTGGCGCGCGATAGCTACAAAGGATTGCCGGGAATGATCGCGGACTCACTGCCGGATCGCTTTGGCAATCTCCTGATCAATCAATGGCTGGCACAACAGGGACGCCCACTGCATTCCTTCAGTCCCGTCGAACGCATCTGCTACATCGGCAGCCGCGGCATGGGCGCCCTGGAATTCCAGCCGAGTCTGCGACTGGGCAAAGGACGCCGATCGCAACCACTGGACGTTGCAGTACTTGTCGAACTGGCACAACGTGCGCTCACGCAAAAGGAATCATTGCACACGCATCTCGAACCACACCCACAGCCGGCTGATCCCGCCACTGAGGAAGCACTGCAGGAAATCATTCTGGTCGGCACCTCAGCAGGTGGCGCTCGCGCAAAGGCAGTCATTGCCTGGAATCCGCAAACGCATGAAGTCCACTCGGGACAGGTCGAGTGCCCGGACGGCTTTGAACATTGGCTGCTAAAACTGGATGGGCTGAGCGGAAACAAAGATAAAGAAACCGCTGACCCAGCCGGCTATGGAAAAATCGAATACGCCTACCACTTGATGGCGCGCGCAGCAGGTATCACCATGGCAGACTGCCAGCTCTACGAAGAAAATGGCCGCCACCATTTTATGACGCGACGCTTTGATCGAACCGCTACCGGAAAGAAACTGCACATGCAATCACTGTGCGGCATGGCCCACTTTGACTTCAATCAAGCAGGCGCCTTCGGCTACGAACAAGCCCTGCAAGTCATGCAGCAACTCGAACTGCCGCGCAACGATCTCGAACAACAACTGCGGCGGATGATCTTTAACGTCGCTGCCCGCAATCAAGACGATCACACCAAAAACATCGCCTTCCTGATGGATCAATCGGGCACCTGGTCACTAGCCCCAGCTTTTGACGTCACCTACGCCTACAACCCGAACGGTGAATGGACGCAGCGCCACCAGATGACGATTAATGGCAAACGCGAAGCCATCGATCGCAGCGATTTCGAAGCGATCGCCAAACGCTTCCGCATCAAAAAACCTCTCCTCACCGACACCATTGCCGATGTCGCAGCCGCCATCCAGCGCTGGTCGGAATTCGCCGCTCTCGCAGAGGTCTCGCCCCTCCGCACCGAAGCCATCAGCAGGACACACCAGCAATTCTGAAATGAGAATTGGAATAGGAACATGACCGTCGTCACGATTACCGCAGCCAGTTTGAGGATGTTAGGGTTGCCGCGCATGGTGATGGGCATTGAGCACAATCCATTTATCCGAAGGAGGAAGAGGCGTGCCATCTGCAAATGGTGACAACCTACTTTCAATCACTTCGACGAACGCCTCCAGACCGCGTGAATCAAAAGGCTTTACTCCCTCCGAAATCGTGAGCGTTAACGTTTCATATTGGTCATCTCGAATGACGCTGGCTACAATTTCGGGAGAATTCAGGGAGTCCCCGAGGAGCTCTATTTTCCGCCCCGCGAAAATGCCTTTCTGCGAAACACGAATCATGGAATGGCAGTGGGCTTCGAACCGGGAATCTCCATCGTCGGAGATGTTAATGTAAGGCCCTCCTATCCATTGCGATTGGGGATGTAGCGGAACGATTAAATCACCTTCTCCTCCAAATGGTGCCCACGGTACCGTTGGGACATTCTTAGGCCAACCTCGCAGAACGATATCCATGGACTGATCAGTTGCCGGAGTGAAGCCGATGGCATCGCTGAGCGTTGCCTCATCATCAGGCGAATCATCAGGGAATGAACCTCCAGGATCACGGAAAAAATTAAAGGCGATGCCTGCGATCGCGACACATGCTAGAAGTTGCCAGACGATTCGACGGCATCGAAGCCGGTTCAGTAAAACAGCAGATTTAGTGATATAGGGAACTTTCATCATCTCTGAATAAGGGCAAATGCACAGATCAGGGGGGCGATTGATTGGTGATCGCAATTTCCAACCACCAGCCGTAAAATGTAGCTACAAAATATATCGTAGCTTCTCTGCAGGCGGTGAGTTCTTTGGTGCTCAGGGCCGCTCTCAGGGTCAAATTAACTTGCTCCTCCCACGCTCCTTCGTCGCCTTCCGAAAGCTGTAGAGGGCTACAGCACTCCACAGCATTTCTTAATCGAACTTCCGCCGTTCTGTACTAGTGATCCCGATAGCAGTTTCCCAACTCAGCATACGCGCGAAAATATGTCGGGGCCTCAGGCTTTTCAGCCCGATAAGATTCTAACGAAAGGTAGTTGCTCCGGCTTGCAAGTTGATGCTAAAAACGCATTGTGCAGCTCAACGAGCCGCAGACTTCAACTCGGCGAAACGAGCCCGCATCTCTGCAAGTCTAGCTGAATGGGCAGTATCATTGACGAGATCATTTTCCTCGCGTGGATCGTCTTTCAAATTGAACAGCTGCTCAACTTTCTGTTCCGGCCAGTAAAAGTATTTCCAGTCTTTACGAACGAGCGCTTCTGAGGCTGGGATAAATTCCGCATTCCTCAGAGTAGGATGCTCGTAGAAAAACTCATCGCGCCACTGCGGCGTGAACTTTGAAGTGTAGAGCGGAGACATATTTTTCCCCTGCATTCTGGCAGGAGCTTTAACGCCTGCAGCAGCGAGAATCGTAGGCGCGAGATCAACGCTCAGGGTAAATTTATCATTCACTTCTCCATGACGGCTTTCAGGCATCCTGGGGTCGTGAATGATCAAGGGAACGCGGATACTCTCCTGATGCGGATACCACTTATCAGCCAGGCCATGCTCGGCGTGGTAGTAGCCATTGTCGGTGGTGAAAATCACGAGCGTACTTTCCAATACTCCCTGCTTCTTCAACTCATCCAGCAATCGCCCGCAGGTGCTATCCACTTCGCTCGCCAGACGATAGTAATTCTTCATCATTTCCTGAAACTTCTCAGGTGAATCGAATCGCCAGTGCCAACGATTGCGGCCTTCGTTTTTCTCATCAAAAAACGCTGGCAGACGCTTCCATGATTCCTCCGTGGCATTCACAGGGACAGGAACCGTGACATCCTTGTAGAGAGCCATGCTCTGCGGCTGAGGAAGAAATTGTTTCGGATGACTGTCCTCGGCATGGGTGGCAAAAAACGCAACCGTCAAACAGAATGGCTTGTCCTGCGGACGCGTCGCCAGGAACTCCAGGGCATCCTCCTCATTCCTTTGCGTCACATGGACGCGCCGGCCATCCTTGAGATCATACCAGTGCCTGCCGTAGTAGGATCGACCAAAGTCAAACCGCTCAGCTGGGAACTTGCCATTGTGCCACTTGCCCACGTGCCCCACGTGGTAGCCATTGCTGCGCAGCAGACCAGGATAAGTCTCAGCCCACGGGGTATCGAATTCCTTAAATGCCCGGCAGCCGTGACGGGACATCCATTGCCCGGTAAAAAGACAGGCACGACTGACTCCACAGATCGCCGTTGTCACACAATTCTCTGTAAACCGCATACCACCTGCGGCCAATTGATCAATGTGTGGCGTCTTCACTACCGCATTGCCTGCAACGCTGAGAGTATCATGCCGCCAATCGTCGGCATAGAGCATCAATATGTTCAGCGGCTTGGCTCCCGCAGTGGAGACGAAGGCCGCCGCACAGGCAGCGATGGAAAGAAATCGAGGGATCACATTCATGATAGTGAAGGGACGTTTTTCAACAAGACTTTAAGGAGCAAGGGTTGTGAGGAGTAATGGACCCTTGATGAAGGCACGCGCATCGTAAAGCTTGAAAGCAAACATCCAAGCACCGACACTTGCAGGAAACGCCAACATTTGAGCATCCACCGATCGATCTCCGCCGGACCAATCTTCATGAGCCTTAATTTTTCGACAATCAAAAGGAATCCGTTCGCCAGGATTTCGACGACCTCCATCGCTGGAATCGCACTTTTGATTGCAGCCGCAACGCCATCGACCCAGGCCCAGCAGTCAGAATTCGAACGAATGGTTTACTCATTCGGAAATCTGGAGACTGCGGCGGGCACTGGCGGCGATGAAGATGGAAATTTCTGGAAATCCGAATTTGAAGGTGCCCAGGCGACGACGATTGAGTTGTCGAATCCTCACATGACGATGACCGATGCCGCCGGAAATCTCTACATTGCCGACAAGGAATCGAACAGTATTCTCAAAGTGGATCGACAGGGAATAGTCACCACTGCAGCGGGAACGCACGTTGCAGGAAACAATGGCGATGACGGAGTTGCGACGTCCATGCAATTGAACAATCCGAACGGTCTCTTCGTTTTTCCTGACGGCACGTTCTACGTTCTGGATTCCTTCAATCAGCGCGTGTGCAAAGTTGATCGCAGTGGCAAGCTCAGCACGATCCTTAAAGACGCGGCAGGGTTCGGCCCCGGCCGTGGCTTATGGGTTAGCCCAGACAGAACTACCCTATTCTACAATGGCCCCGGCCGCGTCATGCGCTGGACGGAAGCGACTGGCAGCGAAGTCTATGCCACAGGATTCAGCGATCCTGGCAATATTACCGTCGCCCCGAACGGGAATTTAATTGTCACCGATCGCGGTGCCCATGTGGTATACGCCATCGAAACAGATGGAACACGCAGCACCATCGCCGGCAATGGCACAGATGCCGATACAGTGAGTGGACAACCTGCGACCAGCGTTGGCCTCGAGTCTGTCCGTGGCATCGCCATGCGTCCAGACGGCAGCTATTTTCTCTGCACGCAAAAAGGTGGCGATGTCGTCTTTGTCGATAGTACTGGTATCGCTACGGTGTTTATTGCAGGCAGCAGCTCAGGAAATATTCAAGCTGGCGATGGCCTGCCACCCGAAACGCCTGGAGACAAGATCAGCGAACCGCGCGCCATCAGCCTGGCGCCCAACGGCGACCTGATTATCACGACGAACGACAAAGGATTCGTGCGCATTGTCAGGGCGGTTCCACCTCCACAGGATTTCAACATTCGATTGCGCAATGATGGCACACCGGAACTGACGTGGAAAAAGGTTACGAACATCGATGTTGATGTCGACCGCTCAACTAACCTGCGCGATTGGACGCCTGAGGCAATTGAATTGACTTCAGACAGCCATCCTCTTGACAGTGCTCCTGATCACTTCCGGCTGCGCGCGCACCGCCCCTATTCGGTCGAATAAAAATAGGCATCAATCACTTCCTCAGTTGGAGGGCGGCTCATGAAACTGACTCCGAAAGCCAGCACACCAGACAACAGAAGATCCCAGATCAGGGGCTCGATATTGAATGGCGACAGCACACGAAATTCTCCAGTCGCCAGGTAACCGGAAACCAGCAGCCCCGTATGCATCAGGAAGCCGCCTAACATTCCGGCAATTGCCCCGCTGCCAGTCATTCGTTTCCAGAACAACATCAGTAACACTGGAATCAGAAAGCAGCCGGCCAGTCCACCACTTGCGAAGACGATGAGATCCTGCAAATGACGCGGCGGCTTGATGACCGATAGCATCGCTGCAACACCAATCAATGCGGTCACAAAATAGGATAACCAGCGAAGTGACCTTTCGGACGCCGATGGTCGCATTCGATTTTGATAAATATCGCGCACCACCGCCGACGACACCATCAGCAGGAAGCTGTCAACGCTCGACATCACGGCAGCAAAGGGCGCAGCGAGAAGCACACCTGCCAGCCATGGCACGCCCGCGTTCGACGTCAGCGTGGTCGCAAGTGCAGGCATGACCCCATCTGCCTGATCATCCATTCCTGGCAACAATACGCGTCCGGCACAAAAAATCACGACCATCAGAAAATAGATTACCGTAAAATAAACAGAGATCATCACGATCGAGCGCCGCAGAGTCCGTGTGTTATTGAATGCCATCAATCGCACCATATTGCTCGGTTGCGCCATTGTTCCGAACGGCCAGAAGAAGAAGAAACTGATGGCAACTGTGAGCGACAGAAACCCCGCCGCATTCGAAGAATGAGGCCCCGGCGCTTTCAGGTAAGCCCCCCGAGAATCTGCGCCACTAGCGTAACGACTGCGTGCGCTAAGCTCTGCAGCCACTGCAGCTGGCAACTCTACGATAGGAGGAAGCGCCGTGCCATCCACCTGCCGATAGATCAGCACCTGTGCCTGCCAGCTTGATCCCTCCGCTGATAATTCGGGTGTGGCGACCACTTTGATCCACTCATCGGCCGTCAGTTCAAACCACATTCCCTTTACAAATGTCTGATCGGTCGCGGCTGCATCGATTCCAGTCAAGGTAAGCGTCGCCGAGTCTGGCGGAGACATTTTTTCAAGCGTGCGCGTCGCCCTGGTCAGCCCTCCAGTCTGTGCCATCACTAATCCAAACATGATCAAAACACCCGCAAACATGATAATCCCCTGCATCACATCCGTCCACACCACCGCCCTGAATCCGCCGTAGACGACATAGACAATGACCGCCACGGCGAAACATACCAGACAGCAGACGTACGCAGGATCGGCAGACGCAATTGCTTCCACTGGCACGCTTCGCAACAAGTCGCGAGTAGTGCCCACCGCCTGCTGGAAAGCGGGAACGTCGCCCAGCAACCGGGCAAGAATCTCACTACCCGCCTTGAACTGTGCCAGCAGGTAGAAATACATGAAAAAGATGATCATCACGGTGGCCACCAGGCCAACGCTACGATTCTGCAGTCGCGCCTCCAGCACCTCGGGCAATGTCACCGCATTCGCTTTCCGCGCGACATGATTAAGACGTTTTCCCATTGCTCCCATGGCAACAAGCGGCACCACCATGTAGCCAGCGATCCACAGCGCCAGCACCCAGCCGTGTGAATAAATCTTTGCCGGAAATCCCATGAATGTCCCACCCGACGCAGCAGTCGCAGCGAACGTCAGCGCAAATGCCCACATCCCAAATCCACGATTTCCCAAAAAATACTCACTGACAAATCCCTTGCCTTTCTGCATCCGGCTCGACAGCCACGCCAGCACGAACACACCAACAATGTACAGCGAAAATGCCCCCAGAGCAGAAGCCCCGGCATTCGCAGCAGCGATCAGCGTGACATTGTGCATCATCAACTCCCCTCCCCTCCCAACTCATGATCCGACATAAAGAACAATGCGAAGACGATCGAAAACAACGTCGCACCACACCACGGCACCGCCACGCCCCAGAACACCCAGGCAGGCATACCAATCACCAGCTGAACTTCCGACTCAGGCTCCATGAAGCCGTAACGACTACAAGCCCCGATCACCCACACACAAAATATCGCCCAAACCCCAAAGATGATCCACATCTCTCTTCGCGAACTGGCGTATACAGGATCCAATAACTTCATCGACAAACTGATCCAACCCTGCGCAAAAGAATTGGTCAATAAAGAATGCTAAGAGAAAAAGCAGCCCCTGCTCTGGAGCGCCTCAGCTTGATGAAGCTTTTTCATCACTGAAAGCATTTTGTGTCAGAATCGCTATCGTGCCTGCGCGTTAAAGGGATTGGAGGTTCCTGCCTTCTTCGTTTACTCTAGTCGCAATGCCTCGCAGACTCATCCTTGCCGTTCTGGCTGCTATCCTGACACACGTTGCGCTCTGGGTAGCTTTTGCGATGGTGCCATGGAATTCGTCTGCGCCTGAATCACCAGGCCCGCAAGAGGAACCTTCCGATGAACCTCAGTTCATGACAGTGCCGAGACAGGCCCAGCTTTTGGTAACGTCCGCCGAATCACGTCCCTCTCCAGATCCTCCGCCCCCGGAGTTACCACCAAGCCCACCTATTCCTGAGCCCATCATTGCCACCAGCACAACCGATCATAAAAAAGAACAGAATCAGGCAAAAGAAGACAAGGAGCATGCGCTTCGGTTGCAGGCTGCGGACAGAGCACTTGCCGAAGCAAGGCGACGCGACAGAGCTTTAATTAACGAACTGGCGCAACGTTCCGTTACGCCAGCACTTCGAGAAATTCCACGCTCACAACTAGCTCCCAGACCTGTACAGCCAGCCACTACTCGACCTCCTGCGCCCCCTCAGATCCGCCCCAGAGGAGAGACTCGCGGCCCCGTGACTTTGCGTCAAACCAAACCAAATTACCCGCGCGCACTGGAGCGCAAAGGCATCGGCGGACGGGTTTCTGTGTTGCTCGATATCAATGGCAAAGGCCGTGTGAGCTCGGCGACCGTGCAACGCAGTTCCGGACAACCGCAGCTGGACAAGGCGGCGATCGCTTCGGCCAAAAAGTGGCGATTCAAAGCAGCGCTTAAGAATGGTGCCCCTGTCGCCAGCAGAACTGCGGTGAATATAGTGTTTCAGCCGAAACAGTAGATTGACGGCGAGCGCTTGATCTCTCAGTCTCTCACCATGCCCACTGTCTTACACCGCCGCCAATTCCTTCGATCTTCCGCTGCTGCGAGTGTTGGCATTTTCGCTGCACCATTTGCACCACAGGCGTCTCTGGCAGATGACCTGATAACGGTATCCATTTTCTATACGACAGACCTCCACGGTCACATTTTACCGACAGAAAGCTACACCGGCTGGAAAAATGTGGGAGGCCTGGCGCGCTGCGCGACGCAGATTCGACGCTGGCGGGCAGAAAACCCTAACAGTTTACTCATCGACGTCGGCGACGTGTATCAAGGCACGCATGTGAGCAAGCAATCAGATGGCGAGATCATGATAAAGCTTCTGAACAAGTTGAACTATGATGCGTGGGTAATCGGCAATCACGAATTTGACTGGGGGCTGGAAGCTGTCGCCAATGCGGTAAAAAATTCAGACATGCCAGTGCTCAGTGCCAATGCACGGTTAGGCCAACGAGAGGCATGGAATGCCGCGGCCGGTGATGCCTCACCATTGAACAAAATTCTTCCCTACGTGATCAAGAATGTCGCTGGATTCAAAATTGCGATCATTGGAGCAACGACTCCCGGGCTGCCGGCCTGGCTGCACCCGCAGCTGTTGCAAAACTTCTCTGCCAGCGAACCCGCCGCCGCCATCCGCAAGGCGGCTGCAGCAGCAAGGGCAGATGGCGCACAATGTGTTGTGATAGCGGGACACATGGGATTAAAGAATCGCAAAGACGACTACGCGAATCCTGTCCGTGCAGTGACCGACGCGGTTGATGCCGATGTGTTCATCGCCGGGCATACCCATCAGGACATGGCGTCCTATAACGTCAATCGCACCCTCTACACTCAAGCGAACTACTACGGCATCCACGCTGGGCGGCTTGATCTTACATTCTCAAAATCTGCAAACCGTCTGGTCAACAAACGTGCATTTACCGTGCTGATGGATAGCCGATTCGACCTTGATCCGATTGTCATCGATCAGTCGCGACAGGCGATCGATGCATCAGACACGGCGCTCGCTGCGAACGTTGGATCACTTTCAGAAGCAATGACTACCGAGCAGGATGAACGGTCACGGCCCAGCCTCATGCATCGCTTCATTGGATCTGGAATTAAGCATGCGCTGGTAAAAAACGGGATCGCAGTCGACGCCGTTTTTCATGGACTATTTGCTGACGATGGGTTGATGGTTGGTGATGTGACGCTAGCGGATCTGTGGAAAATCATCCCTTACGAGAACATGCTGGTCACCGCAGAACTGACTGCGGCGGAGATTGCGCAGATCATCGAGGAAGATCGGAAGATATCCTTTTCCAATCGCGTCCTGATGGGAGCGCTGGAGATGCCCGATAGTGACCAGCGCATAGTCGTTGCCTTCAATGCTTACGACGCGCAATCGGGTGGCCGACGATTGAACACATTGAAGGAAATCCTGCAATCGCCAGCCAGCAAGACGCAGTTTCACAAAGTCGAATCGCGGGAAGCCTTGATCGCGTATCTTCAGGACTCCGATCAAATTGGGGCAGATCGCCTGCTGATCTAGTCTGCTGGCATTCCATAGCTGTCCTTGCAGAACGCCCATGTATGGTGTCTGGTTTGACCGTGTTCGCAGCTCAGTACATTCACAATCTTGATCCCATCGCCTTCTCGGTCTTTGGACTGTCCATACGTTGGTATGGAATCGCTTATGTCTTGGGGTTTATTGCTGGATACATCATTCTGCAACAATTGGCCCAGCGCGGGCGCTCCGTTTTAAAGCCTACGGAAACCAGCGATTTCATTACTTACTCCGCGCTGTTCGGCGTCATGCTGGGAGGGCGCCTCGGATACATGCTGCTGTATGATCTCGACCATTTTCTTAGCAATCCGCTGATCCTCTTTCACCTTCGCAGTGGTGGCATGGCGAGTCATGGAGCGATTGCCGGGTTGATGATATTCACCGGCGTGTATGCCTGGCGAAAGAACCTGAACTGGCCTGGACTCGGTGATAGCCTGGTCGTGGTTGCGCCGCTGGGAATCGCCTTTGGACGCATTGCGAACTTTATCAATGGTGAACTATGGGGCAAGCAATGCCCCCCCGACTACAAGTGGGGTGTCCGATTTCCAACCGAACTGACCGAGTCCGATTTGCCCGCTTCATTTAAAGTCACCCTTCCTCAAGAAGCTGACACGATGGATAAAATCTTAGAACTCGCACGAGAGGATCCTGCACTGTTACAGCAACTGGGTGAAATGGTGCAGCCGCGCTATCCTTCGCAATTATTCCAGGCAGGCATGGAGGGGTTCCTGCTGTTCGGCATCTTGATTGCCACTCGTTTGATTTTCAAAAAGCTGCCCTTTGGATTGCTCACTAGCTTGTTTTTTCTGCTTTATGCCGGGTTCCGAATCTATGGCGAAGTCTACCGCGAGCCTGATCGCAATTACGATGGCTCGCTGCGCAACGAATTCGTTCTGGGCCTGAGCGCAGGACAATTCTACTCTCTGTTTATGGTCGTTGCCGGATTGGGATTTCTCTGGTATGCCTGCACCCGTGGTCGTAAAGCTGCTGCTGCCGCGCAAAGTTTAGAGGAAAAAACGATAACCCCCTAGTTGTGTTACATTGAAGCAATGAGCCTGGATCAGATCATTGTTTTTGCGCTCATTGGCGTCGTTGTTCTGGCGTTCTTCCGCGAGTGGGGCGCTCCAGACAAAGTTGCCCTGCTGGCGATGGGAGCGGTGCTGGGATTTCAAATTTTGGACACCAGCGTGGTGCTGGAAGTTTTCAGTAATCCTGCACCGATCACGGTTGCCTGCCTGTTTATCATTAGCGCCGGCTTGGAACAGACCGGATGCATCGATGCCATGGGCGACTTCTTTCGCCGCGTCGCTGGAAATTCTGAGATGCGGGTTCTTATCGTCATGATGGCGCTGACTGCGGTGCTGTCTGCGTTTATTAACAACACTCCAGTGGTAGTCGTTTTTCTGCCGATCGTGATGAATCTGGGACGAACGACCAATTTGAAAGCATCGCGTTTGCTGATTCCATTATCGTTCGCATCGATTCTCGGGGGAACCTGCACGCTGTTCGGCACGTCGACAAACATGATTGTCGATGGCGTATCGCAGTCGCTTGGGCAGAAGCCGTTCGGAATGTTTGAGATCACAAAAATCGGCATGATCTACACGGCGGTCGGCTTTGTCTATATGCTGACGATTGGCAGAAAGCTGCTTCCGGATCGGGAAACGCTGGACGAACAACTTGAGACTCGCGTGCGGCGTCACTTTCTAACGCAAGTGGAAGTCCTGGAGGATTCACCGTTGGTTGGGCAACTGGTGACGGAATCGCTGCTGAAGGAGTTCCCTGAAGCGCACATTCTCGAAGTGCGACGTCGCGGATCAGTGCAACGCACGCCACTGGACCAGTTCATCATTGAGACCGGTGATCGCCTGCTGTTGACGATTCACGGATCGAAATTTCAGGACTTTAAAGAAACTGGTGGACTGCACTTCAGCGGTGCCCCCAAGCTCAAGTTGCGCGAGATGGAAACGCGCGATCTCAAGCTGATGGAGGCAATCGTTGGCCCCGACTCAAGTATGGTCGGACGAACCGTGCGACAAGTGCGGTTTCGACAAAACTACGGTGCGCGCATTCTCGCCATTCATCGCAAAGGCGAAGAACTGAACGACAATTTTGAAGACATCCGCCTGCGCTTCGGCGACACCTTGTTATTCGAAGGGCCAGTGGAAGCGATCAATCGCATGGTGCGCGGCAGAGACTTCATCACTGTGGGAGCAACTGCAGGAAGAGAACAACCGGCATCAAAGGCGCATCCTGCGATTGCAATTGCCATCGTGCTGGCATTCATCATCGGCGCTGCGACGGGAATCATGCCGATCGCAGGAGTTGCGTTGCTGGCGGCGGTTGGGATGATCGCAACACGCTGCCTGTCAGTGAGCGTCGCCTACAATTCTGTCCACTGGAGTATCGTATTTTTGATTTTTGGAATGCTGGTGCTGGGTCGGGCGATGGAAGATACTGGCGCTGCCAAAATGTTGGCAGAGTCCTTAATCTCGTTGCTTGGGGAATCTCCCAATCCAATTGTGGTGCTGTCAGCGATTTACTTACTCTGTTCCGTGCTTACGGAAATCATCAGCAACAATGCGGTCGCCGCACTTGCCACGCCGATCGTCCTGGGAATCGCCAATGAGCTTGAATCAGTCACGGACCCTCGCGGATTCATCGTTGCCATCATGCTCGGATGCAGTGCCAGCTTTGCCACCCCTATCGGCTATCAGACCAATACGTTTGTCTACGGCGCAGGCGGCTACAAGTTCACAGACTTTCCAAAAATCGGCCTGCCACTGAATATCATTCTGTGGATTGTCGCCACTTTCGCGATCCCGTGGCTGTGGCCGTTCAATGGGTAGCGGAATCAGCGAGCGGAGCGGCTATTGCCCTTCGCCAGCAATAAGGCGGCGCACATGCACGCGGAAATAAGTTCCACTGCTGCGCCCGACTGCCACTGGAAGCGTCAAGGAAACTCTCTCACCTCCGCCAGTCCTGGCCTTTGCTGACACGCCAGCTTCGTCCATCATCTCAGAAGCGCGATGCCATTGCTGGAAATCAGTTGAAGCTTCTACGCGATACTCCAAATCATCTGCGCGATAGAGATCCCATCCCATCGAATCGCCACCTGACTTACGATTGTAAGCAAGGACGTCTGCAGCTTCCATGCGGGGCAAATAGAAATGCGCTGCAGCTGCGGATCCATCCACTAGAAAAGCTTCTTCGAGGAGGACAACGATTCCATTGCCGTCAGGATCTTCCAAATCGCCGGGCCCGTCTGGAACGGTAACGATTTCCCTCAGCTTGTTTAATGTGCCACCTACAGTCGAAGATGTTTCGTTGCCCTGATCGGCCAGATACACATCGGCCGTATTGGCCGAATGGACTCCTTCGATCCCCCATTGCAGCGCCGTCACCTGCTCACTCGTCAGCGCCCAGTTGTCCGATGAAAAAATCGCTTGAGCTGTAGCGGAATAAGGTTCGTCCATATTCGAGACCCACACATAGAATCGAGCATCCGCAGGCAGATCATCTGACTCAAGGGTAATCGTCTGAGCGAATGCACCAGCGGCACCGAATCCAGAGCCGCGAGTTTCAACGACTGCGCCATACACGACGCCACCAAAGTTGCCGATCTGCTCTCGTCCTACTTCTGTGAACTGGCTGTCGAGAAATCCCACATCATGAAAGGAAGCGGCGACCTCATCGGGCGAGATGCCGAAGTAGCCGAGACGGGCGAGCGCGCCCGGAGCCAACTCGTCTCCCGTATTGTCGCCCAACCCAGCCCCTGGGTTTTGAGCACTCCATGTGATCGTATGCGGACTGCCATGGGCAGCTATCACCGCCACTGCGTTGAGAGCAGTGGTCGCAAGAATTTGTCTGAGTTTCATCTGTGTCTGTGTTTGTTTCTCCTGAAGCGGATGTTTCCGTGAGCGAACCAGGAACCGAGCGCTCTCCGCATCATTAAAATTTATTCATCGCGACGACGCCTGAACGCCAGTGTGCTGATTCCCAGCAGCAAAAGCATCATCGCCGATGGTTCTGGCACCGCAGCTCCTGCGATCACCAACTTGTTCAATTCTCCACCGACGATTTCGGAAATCTCCGGCCCTTTCTCAGCAATGTAGAGATCCGAATGCGGATCGACGGAACTCAAGTCCGCGCTCAGGGTCAAAGAAGAAGGCGTCACCCACGCATCATCGCCGAAAATACCGAACTCAGTTGCGGTCAACATAGCTTCAGAATTAAACGCCCACAGCACTAGTTGGTCACCATCTCTCTCAAGCGGAACGGGATCAAAAGTCACCTGATGCGCGAAAGCCCCGTCCGTCGAGAAATTCTGGCCTGCATCGAACGATTTCACGCTGAAGTCATCTTCCAGAATGGTCTCGCCACCAAAGAAACCGACCATCACTTCCGACACCACGGTAAAGAATTCATCCAGCAAGCTGATGTTTCTCTGCGACTCCAGAATCGACTGATCGGAGACATCAAAGTAACCCAGCCGCACCAGCGACCCGGCTGGCAAGCTTGAGCCTGAAGATGTTCCGAGCGCGCCACCAGAATTTTGTGCTGAGAACGTCACCGTGATCACTTCGGCTTCTGAGATAGACACAGAGGCAATAGAAATGAGTGCGAATTGGGTGATGCGGTTCAGCATGGTAATCAGTGTAGTGAGTGTGGTAAAAGTTAGTAGGGCAGCGGAAGCGTCCAGATGCGGGCTTCCCCTCTGTTTTTAATCAGCACTGCACCGGCTTCCGGCAGGACGACATCAGATGCGTCCTCAAAGGGATTCGAAATACTGCGCCATCCAGTCCCGCCGAGAGGACTGGTAGCATCCTTCAGGTAATAGGTTCGAAACTGGGAATCTCTGAAAATGGATACCGTGTCAGCGGTAGAAGAATCCCCTCCTCCCAAAACGCTCTCGAGACCACTGGGAATCAGCGTCTCCGATGTAGAGCCCCCCAAGGTCATCTTTGCTCCGCCTGTCGCCGAGGCATCAGTCACTGGAGCCAACGTGCCGATCATGTTCAGGCCGGGCTGAATCATCACTTTGGCTGGTGTCTGGCGCACTTCGCCATGCATAACCACCGTCAAATCTGAATTCGCAGATCGCTGGATGTAAAGGCCGTCTGTTGGCCGCACCGCCCGATTCTCTTCGTTGTTGAAGGGATTACTGGACGAACGCCATCCAGTGCCTCCCAACTGCGCTTCTCGGAAGTAGTAGGTGGAAAAAGAGGCATTCTCACCAGCGCGCAGAACGGAAATGGTGTCGGCACTTTCATTGGTTCCCTGCTCCAGTCCCACATCATTAGATGCGCCAAACAAACTGCTGAGCGTGTGATGCTCACGAACAACGATCTGCTCGCCCCCTATTAGCCATTCCGACAGGTCATCGGCCGTCGTTAAAATAGTAGCCGTGTGGCTGACGATATCCGTCAGCAGTCCAATCGCTTCGCCATTCGTGCTTTTCACGATTTCGACATAATGGCTGGCGCTCGTCTCGGATTTGTCGAATTCATTCGCTGACCAGGCAGCATCGTCGTCAGTCAGACTGTTGGCAGAGCCGGGTTGTACGTTCAGATAACCAGTGTAAACCGACTCACGTATAAACGGTGTACCGACAAAATTTGCACCCGAACCGGTGCCTTTTCCCTGGATCGTAACTTTCATAAAACCAACAGGTTCCGAGGAAACGACCGCTGTCTGAGCGTGCGCTCCAGTAGTCGCGAGCCCCAACAATAGGCTTGCCTTGAAAGCTGCTAAAATTCGACCATTCATGCTGTACTATACCAGAAAAACACAGTAATTATGATAATTATTTAGAATCTTCTCTATAGTCAATTAAGAATACTCAATTATCAGGAAAATTGAACTATTAATTAAACCTAATTTTCGGTATAAATTTATTTGCTCTCGTGACTCTCAAAAACATGATGGTTGCCAGCATGAAAGAGTGTCACCAACACTCTAAGAAGCGGTATCCGAAGGTGCGCCGTTGATTCCTGCATCGCGCGCCTGCAATGTTTCCAGGATCAATCAATTCCTTTGCTTTTCGAGGACTGCCGGATACCGTTTCGGAGCTGGAACTCCGTAACCTAACACACCCATAATTGCCTTTTACACATGGACGCATTACAACCGATTTCACTGCCTGGACGCTGCTTTTCGATTTGGATTCGCCAGGGCGATTCCATCATAGCGAAAGGGAATCCCTATGCGGCATCCGCAACCGCTGAGAGCGCTTCCGAGCTCAGCACGGTTGCGCATTTAACGCATTTGGGCAAAAGTTTCTCGCTCTGGACAAATGGAGCAACATTAAGCTGCAATCCGATTGCCAGCACTTCAGGAGGTGCCAGCGCGGCAGCTGCGGTTACTTCTCCTGCCGCAGCCAGCATATCACTTCCTGGCAATGGCTTCACGCTGTGGACGAAGCCAACTGCACCAGCATCTGAAGCGACTCCCGTTCCTGCCTCCAGTTCTGCTGCATCAGCATCCAGTTCTGGATCAGCACCGGAAAATCAGTCCAGCCTGCTTCCTGCAGTTCTGGTTTCGATTGTACTCATTCCCCTGCTGCTCATCCTGGGTGCATTCACCTATCAGACGATCAATGAGCTGAACGACGAAAAGTCGCTGCGCAAGAAAACGCGCCAGGAGAACGAGACACTACTGATCGATTCCAAGAAACTGGAATCATCCATAGCCACGTTGCAAGCTTCGTCCACACAGACGAAATCTGCACTGGAAGCCGCTCAAGCGAAGACGAAAGTGGTCGAGGCCAATTTGAATTCCACTGCGCAAGTAGCATCCGCTAAAACATTGGATCTGCAGAAGATGACTCAAGCCATCGCCCAGCAGAGGGCGGCACTCGCCGCTGCCAAAACGGCGCAACAGAAAGTAACTTCCGACCTCACGGCCAAGAACACTCAATTGGAAAAAGAGAGAAGTTCTGCAGTCGAGGCACTTGAGGCACTCCGCACGGAAAGTGCCACAACCGCAAAGTCACTTGAGACACTCTTGGTCCAAGCACAGGAAGCAACAGTAAACCTGACAAGTGAGAAGGCCGCGATTGAGACAGAGCTGACGGCAGCAAAGGAGGCGGTCACTGAGCTCACCGCACAAGTCAATAAACTGAAATCTGAAGCAGAGGAAGCAAAAGCAAAAGCAGAAGCTAGCAAAGCAAAGGGGCCAGACGCCACTACTGAGCCACAGCCCTAGCTGTCCTGTTGCTCTGGTTCACTGGTGGTCTCATAACCTTCTATCGGCGCTACTTCTGGATTTGCGATACAGGCTTGGAGAAATTCCGACAATTTTTGAGAACTGCCTGGAGAATACGCTGTGGTCGTAGAACCCCACCTTGAGGGCGATCTCGGTCACGGAATCGTCGCCGTTGACGAGCAGTTCGCACGCGGTGAGCACTCGCAGTTTCATGATATAGTGACGTGGAGTCGTCTTGAACGTAGCTCGAAATCTGCGCTCAAGCTGACGCACTGACATTCCCGCGCGCTTCGCGACCTCGCTGATGGAAATGGTCTCGTCGAAGTGCTCCTTGAGGTATTCAGTGACCGGAACGAGGTCGAGGTAAGGTTGAAGCGCAGCGCGAGCTCCTTCATAACTCCGCACGGTTCCGCACAGGCCGTGGACGTTTCCGTTTTTCCCGAATAACGGCACCTTGTCTGTCACGAACCACTCGGGCTCACCCAGGCGATTCGGGAACAGCTCGACGATTCCAAGTAATGGTTGGCCGCTCTCAATCACTTGCCGATCGTCAGATCGATACTTCTCGGCAAGCTCGGCCGAGAAAATCTCGGCATCACTATGCCCGATCATTTCAGATTCTGATTGGTAACCGCAACGGAGTGCGAAAGCACGGTTACCGGCCATGAGCTTGAGATCGCAATCCTTTGCGAAGTAAAGCGTGTTGGGAAGATGCTCAAACAACTCCCGCACTCCACCTGGGCGGAGATTTGAGAACCATTCGCTCTGTTGATCGAGGGATTTCATTCAGCGAAGTCGAAATCATACACGAGAATTGCGATTCCATACAAGCCTGGCACTGCCTCTAATTCTAAGTTAAACTAGATGCCTCCTGTAAACATCGCAATTGTCGGGCTCGGTTTTGGTGCCGAGTTTATTCCTATCTACCAGCGTCATCCCATGGCGAATTTGGCCGCGATTTGCCAGCGGACGCAGGCAACGCTGGACGAGGTGGGGGACAAGTTTGGGATCCAGAAACGCTATCAGAGCTACGACGATTTGCTTGCGGATCCGGATATCGATGCCGTGCACATTAATACGCCTATTCCAAATCATGCTGAGCAATCGATCGCCGCACTGAAGGCCGGCAAGCACGTAGCGTGCACGGTTCCAATGGCGACCACTGTAGAAGAGTGCCGGGAAATTGTTGAGCTGACGGAGTCTACCGGGCTCAAATACATGATGATGGAGACCGTTGTCTACGCGAGGGAGTTTCTTTTTATGAAGGAGCTCTATGACAAGGGGGAACTCGGAAAACTCCAGTTTTTAAAGGCTTCGCATCAGCAGGATATGGACGGATGGCCAAATTACTGGCCTGGATTGCCACCCATGCACTACGCTACCCATTGTGTCGGCCCAGTGTTGGGGCTGGGGCGGAATCAGGCTGAATATGTTTCCTGTTTTTCTTCCGGAACCATTCGCGAAGAGCTGCATCATCACTACAACTCGCCTCACGCAGTGGAAACGTGCCACATCAAATTCAAGGACAGCGATGTGGCGGCGCTGGTGTATCGATCACTTTTCGATGTGGCGCGGCAATATCGCGAGTCGATTGAAGTCTATGGGACAAAAAAATCGGTGGAATGGCCGCTGATTGAAGGAGAATCGCTTATTGTGCATACGGCGAAGAAGCCTGAGCCAGAGATTCCTGAGCAGACGGACTGCCCCGACTACGGGCATCTGCTTCCTGACGAAATTGCTCCTTTCACTAAAGGCGGCGTCTATGGAGGAGAGGAGGGCGAAGATCATCTCTCGTTCACGCAGGGTGCGGGGCACGGTGGATCGCATCCGCACTTGGCACATCAGTTTATTCAGCTGCTAGCGTCTGATGGCGAAGGCTATCCGAATGCCGTGCAGTCCGCTAACATCACCTGCACAGGGATTCTGGCTCACGAATCTGCGAAGCAAGGTGGAGCCATTGTTCACCTTCCGGAATTCACCCTGGAATGATTGTCTGCCCCAAGCCCCTTACCACTATGCGTTCCTTTGTTTTTCTCTTTATCTCGCTCTATTTATCAAGTTCCATTCTAGCGCGGCCAGAGAGTGGCCCGGTTCGGATTCTTTTCCTCGGGCATGATGCTCAGCATCATCCGAGCAACGAATACTACCCAATGCTGGCAGAAGCCTTGGGGCGCGATGCCATTTACTTCGACTATCATACTTCTGTCGAGGAGGCGCTGGGGGACTACGACTACCTGTCGCAGTTCGATGGATTATTGCTCTATGCGAATCACGACACAATCGAAGAGCATCAATACCAGAACCTGATTCGGTTTGTGGAAGAAGGGGGGGGCTTCGTTCCGGTTCACTGTGCGAGCTTTTGCTTCCGGAATAAGATGGGGTTCGTTCGTCTGGTAGGTGGTCAGTTTAATCGTCATCGAACCGGGGAATTCACTGCAAAAATTGTGGAGAAGGAACATCCGGCAATGCAGGGAGTGTCTGAATTTGAAACATGGGACGAAACTTACGTCCATTCTGAGCACGGAACAGACCGGACGATTTTAATGGTGCGCGAGCCCAGGGGAGCCGACGACAACATCACGAAACCGGAACCCTGGACATGGACGCGATCACAAGGAAAGGGGAGGGTCTATTACACGGCATCGGGCCACGACCAACGCGTTTGGGGGCAGCCGTCGTTTCATCAGCTCCTTAAATCTGGAATTCTCTGGGCAATCGGCGAGGAAAGGCGCGCAACTTATGACGCATTCGTCAGCAAGCGTGTGCCTCTGCGCTATGAAAAACGCGATAACATTCCCAACTATGAGCGGCGTCCGGAACCGCTGCCCTATCAACTGCCACTGAGTCCAGAGGAATCGATGGAATTTACCCAGGTGCCAGTTGGGTGGAGACTGGAGCTTTTCGCTGCTGAGCCAGATGTGATCAACCCGATGCAGTTAGCGTGGGATGAGCGTGGGCGTCTTTGGGTTATTGAAACCACTGATTATCCTAACGAAGTTCGGGAGGATCGAGAAGGAAACGATAAGATCAAAATTCTGGAGGATACCGATGGGGATGGCCGCTGTGACAAGGTTACGGTCTTTGCCGATGGTTTCAATATTCCTACTTCGTTGGTGTTTGCGAACGGTGGCGTGATCGTTCATCAGGCTCCGGTAACACTGTTCCTTAAGGATACCGATGGTGATGATAAAGCTGACACCCGCGGGGTGCTGCTCAATGGCTGGGGGCCAGGCGACACCCATGCAGGTCCATCCAATTTGCGCTATGGTCTAGATAACCAAATATGGGGAACGGTTGGATACGCCGCTTTCAATGGCACAGTGGGGGGAGAAGAGAAACGCTTCGGAATGGGAGTCTATCGATTTGCCAAAGACGCAAGCTCGCTAGAATTTCTCCACCAATTCAATAACAACACATGGGGTCTCGGATTTAACGAGGCCGGGGATGTCTTTGGGTCTACTGCGAACAATAATCCATCGTTTTTCTGCGGCATACCGGCCACTGCTTTCGCACCAGGCGAGCGGGGGATGTCTGCTAAGATGGTAGCTTCATCACCAAAGTTTCATCCTATCACGCCCAACATTCGTCAAGTAGATGCTTTCGGTGCTTATACCGCTGGCGCTGGTCATGCTTTTGCCAACTCTGATGCCTTTCCTGAAACCTGGAGAGGGAAGCGAGCATTTGTCGCGGGGCCGACAGGAAATTTACTGGGACAATACCAGGCCAGCAACGACGGTGCGGGGTTTGTTACAAAAAACGCGTATTCGCTGGTTGCTTCTGCTGACGAGTGGTTTTCGCCAGTGGCGGCTGATGTTGGGCCCGATGGTCATCTGTGGATTGCCGACTGGTATAACTTCATCATTCAGCACAACCCGACACCCAGTGAAAATCGTGGCGGCTATCGTGCGGAAAACGGAAAAGGAAATGCTCACGTCAATCCCAACCGTGACCGTGAGCACGGAAGAATTTATCGTCTCGTGTGGGAAAAGGCACCGCAGTCAAGAATCCACGCTCTCGCCAATGCCTCGCAAGAGCAATTGGTTCAAGCCCTGTCCGATCCAAACCAATTCTGGCGGGTGACCGCTCAGAGACTCATTGTCGATGGTGAGAAAGAGGATGCAGTCCCCGCATTGCGAACTTCCATCGGTATTGGCGGTGTCGGTGCCGTACATGCCCTTTGGGCGCTTCATGGACTTGGGCAACTGGATGATGTAACTCATCGCGCAGCGCTGTTATCGTCTGATCCCGTTCTTCGGCGCAATGCGGTAAAAGCGCTACCTGCTGGTAAGTCCGGCGTGAGCCTTCTATTCGAATCGTCAGTCATCAACGATCCTGACCTCACGACACGTCTGGCTGCTTTCGTCGCACTGGCAGAATTTCCGTCTTCCGCTCCGCTCAAAAGTGCAATCACGAATCTACTGAATAATGCCGAAAATCAATCCGATGAGTGGTTGTCTGCAGCTCTAAACGCGACTGCGGTGAGGCATGGAGTGGAAGCCATCGACTCATCCAATCTTGAGCCTGGGCCCAACTTGCTGGAGACAGCAGAGTGGTCACCCCGCAGCTACAGTGGTGGAGAAGGTATCGAGCACTCAAAACCCGCCGACGAAGGAGTCGAGGGGTCCGATTGTTTGAAGATCACCGCGACCCAGGCCGCTGACACATCGTTTCATACTTATGTTACCGTGAAGCCAAATACTCATTATCGAATGTCTGCCAAGATCCGAACTGCGGATGTCAAAGGGCGAGCAATGGGGGCGCTCCTGAATGTTCACGAACTCCAAGGTGGCACTGAGCGCATCGCAACTAAGCCACTGAAGGGCAATAATGACTGGGTCGAAGTGTCGAAAGACTTTCAAACAGAAAGCCAAAGTCGAATCTCGATCAATTGCCTGCTGGGTGGATGGGGGCGTTCGACAGGGATCGCTTGGTTCGACGACATTCGATTGAATGAGTTAGTCCCAATTGCGAAAACCGCAGCTAAGTCAAAACTTGAAGAGGGAAGTATCGATAGCGGAAAGACGATCTTTTTTACCCATCAGGTTGCTGCCTGTAACCGGTGTCATCAACTGGGGGGCGAAGGTGGTGTCATTGGGCCCGCGCTCGATGGAATCGCTACCCGTAAGGGGGCAGACTACATTCGGCAGTCACTCGTAGACCCCAATGCCGCGCTTGCTGACGGTTACAATGGCCCGGTTTCTCCCATGCCTCCCATCAATTTGCTGCTCGGGGAGCAGGAACTCGCTGATGTTCTCGCCTATCTCGCGACTTTGAAGGAATAATACAAACATTACAAGGAATAGTGCTTGCCGAGAATATTTAAAATCCCCACATTGGTTAATCGGTCAACAATCTCAATCTACTCAACTATGAAATCTTTACTAGTAGCTGCCTCAGCCCTTTTTGTTAGTGCTTCACCAGGAGGTGCCGCACTTGTGCATCTCTATGATTTTAACGAAGGGGCGGGAACCACGGTGATGGACTCGGTAAGTGGAGCGCATGGTGCAATTGTAGGTGACGGGGCGTCTCGGCTTTCTGGCCAAGTAAGTCTTCCTGGTGGGGCGAGCGCTACGGCACCTTACATTGATCTGCCGAACGGTATCGTTTCCACTCTGACCAGCACGACAATCGAAGGCTGGGTGACTCCTCAGGGAACCCATGCATGGGGGCGGGTTTTCGATTTTGGTGATAGCCTGGGAGGCGAGCTTACCGCCCCTGGCGGCGGCGGTGAAGGGACGGACTATTTTCTTCTCAGTTTCAACCGGGGCACGGAAGCTAATACTCAGCGAATTGAAATCAGGAACGAAAATCCTGCAGGAGGTGGTGTGACAACCATCGATTCCAATGCCATGCAGGTTCTCGGTGAGCAGTTCCACTTTGCAGTCACCTTTGAAGCGGGCGCTGCTGCAGGAGGGGGCAATCTTGTGACTCAGTATCGGAATGGTGCGATCGAAGTCAGCGGTGAGACCGCCATCAACCTAAGTGACATTAACGACGTAAACAACTGGTTGGGACGCTCCAACTGGACAGGTGATGCGAACGCTCAAGCAGACTTCAACGAGTTTCGAATCTACGATACGGCATTGAGTGCTGCAGAGGTCACCGCGAGCTTCAATGCGGGAACGACTCCTATCCCCGAGCCATCAGGGATTGCCCTTCTGACCCTAGCTGGAATCGGTGTCTTGATGCGTCGCTCTCGAAAATTTTGATAAGTTCTGTTGCATGATGAGCGCGAGATACTTCTCTGATCAGGGGATGATCCCTGTTAGTCTATTTGGATGAATGGTGCCTTTTGGTCGTCGACGACTGTCGCTCTTGGCTTTCTAACTAGCCTTACAGCAACATCGTGTGATTCGCGTCCTGAAATTGCGAAGCAGGTTTCTCCCGAGCGTCCAATCGTCTCCGGTCGGATCGAACAGAATCCGCTGACTCCTTCCGCTGCGGTGCGAGAAGGTGATCCGCTTTTCACCCTGCTTTCCCCGGAGGTAACGGCCATCGACTTTGTATTGAGGTCATCGTTCGAGGAAAATGCCAAGGAATTCATGTTTATCACGCCTCTGGGGGGCGTTTGTACTGGTGACTACGATGCCGATGGCTTGCCTGACATCTACTTGACGAATGCATCGGGTGGCAACCGTCTGTTCAGGAACCTGGGCCGCTTCCTATTTGAAGACGTCACCAGTGCCGCTGGAGTCGAGGACGCAGCGTTTTGGGGTACCGGTGCTGCTTTCGTCGATATCGACAATGATGGAGACCTCGATTTGTTCGCTTGCGGATACAACCGACCGAACAAGTGCTTCATTAACGACGGCCAAGGACAATTCACCGATCGTGCCGCCAAGTTGAATCTGGATTTCAATGGGGCCAGTATGATGATGAGCTTTGCTGATATCGACCTGGATGGAGACCTGGATGGATATTTGGCAACGACTGCAAAGTCGCCACCGCCGGGCACGAAATTCGGTGTAGTATTTGAGGGTAACAAACCAGTGGTGCCGGAAGCCCTACAGGAATACTGGCAACTCCTGTACTTGCCGGAGGAAAAAGCGCAACAGATCGAAGCCGGTCAGTTTGATAGACTGTTTCGCAACGACGGCGATACCTTTCAGGAGATTGCAAAAGCATCAGGGATCGATGGCCCATACTTTTCTCTGTCAGCCACCTGGTGGGACTATGATGGCGACAGGAAACCAGATCTATACGTTTCCAATGATTACACTGGGCCGGACATGTTGTACCACAATCTAGGTGGTACGTTTGAAAATCGAATCAAGGAAACGCTACCTCATACCCCATGGTTTTCCATGGGTAGTGATATTGGCGACATCAACAATGACGGTCACATTGATTTCTTCGCCAGCGATATGGCCGCGACAACCCATTATCGGGATAAAATGATGATGGGGAACATGGATGACATGGGATGGTTCCTCGAATTTGCGGAGCCCAGACAATACATGCGAAATGCGCTCTATCTCAACACGGGCCGCGGCCCGATGATGGAAGCTTCCTTCCTGGCTGGCCTTTCAAAAACCAACTGGACGTGGAGTCCCCGCCTGGAAGACTTTAACTGTGACGGACGCGTCGATCTCTTTGTGACCAATGGGATACTGCGTGACAGTATGAATTCTGATCTCTCTGCTTTTGCTGCGCAACAATTTCAGCCGGGCTCGGATCAGTGGGCGCAATTCTGGGCGAATCAGCCGCTTTTCAAGGAACAGAATCTTGCATTTCGCAATGAGGGCGATCTGGCATTTGCCGATGTGAGTGACCAGTGGGGATTGAATCATACTGGGGTAAGTTTCGGCGCGGCTACCGCCGATTTTGATGGCGATGGCGATCTGGATCTTGTGGTCAACAATGCGGAAGAATTAGCTGCAATCTATCGCAATGAAGCTACGAGCAGTCGAATTCGTGTAAGATTAAAGGGCACGGAAAGTAACCGATTTGGGCTGGGAGCTCATGTCACGATACTGACAGCTGGCGCAGTGCAGACTCGCTATCTTACGTCGGCTCGCGGCTGGCTTTCCGCCAGTGAGTTAACTGTGCACTTTGGACTAGGGGAAGCGGAGCAGGTCGAACAACTAACCGTCCGGTGGCCCTCTGGTCATGTTCAGCGTTTTGAAGACCTTCCAGCTGATCACCTGTTCACCATTACTGAGCCTGGCGGCGATTCTCCGGCAGAAGTGATCAAAAAGGTCGCCGTCCTGTTTACAGCTAGTGATCGGCTGGCAGGCGCGAGGCACAAGGAAGACCCGTTCGACGATTTCGCGAAGCAACCGCTTCTACCGAACAAGCTTTCGCAATCGGGGCCAGCGATGGTTTGGGCCGATATCGATGGGGACGGTGACGACGACGGCTATCTAGGTGGCTCGGCCGGGTATCCTGGCCAACTGCTGACGAACAATGACGGCAAGTTTTTTATCGAAGAGATTGCATTAGCTGATGCAGATAGCGAGGACGTCGCCTCTGTCTTCTTTGATGCCGACGGCGACGGCGATCACGATCTGTATGTGGTGAGTGGTAGTGTGGAGAAAAATCCGGGAGATGCGGTTTATCAAGATCGACTTTACATCAACGATGGGAGAGGCAGCTTTTCCAAGGCTGAGGACGGTGCATTACCCGAGGTAAGGGATAGCGGTGGATGTGTTTCTGCTGCGGACTTCGATCGCGACGGTGATCAGGATCTTTTCGTAGGAGGTCGATCAATTCCTGGTCGATATCCGGAGACCCCAACGAGCCGATTGCTGGTGAATCAAGGTGCCGGTCGTTTCACTGACAGCACGCCTGAAGCTCTGGCGTCATCTGGATTGGCAACCGCATCTGTCTGGTCTGATGCCAATGGCGATGGATGGCTCGATCTTTTTGTGACTCATGAGTGGGGGCCAGTGAAGCTATACTTGAATGATATGAACGGGAGCTTGACCGACGCCACCGAAGCATTTGGGCTGAGCGGTTTGCTTGGGTGGTGGAACGGAATCGCAGCGGGGGACGTGGATGGTGACGGCGACATTGACTATGCGGTGACCAACTACGGACTCAATACGAAGTATAGTGCCAGTGAGTCAAAGCCGACTCTCATCTACTACGGAGACTTCGACGGCAGTGGCAAACCGCATCTGGTCGAGGCAAAATACGAAGGATCTACGGCGCTCCCTCGTCGCGGCTTTAGTTGCTCCAGTGGCGCAATGCCTTCGCTCAAGACAAAAATGAAGACGTTCCATAACTTTGCGATGGCCTCCCTTGAAGCTCTCTATCCTCTAGATCGTGGGCGTCGATGGGAGGTTAACACATTGGAGTCGGGCATGCTCATCAACCAGGGCTCCGAAGGATTCACGTTCGAACCTTTCCCTCGATTGGCCCAGATTGCGCCTTCATTCGGTGTCGTCTTTCATGATGTTGATGCCGACGGCATGCTCGACTGTGTGCTGGCTCAGAATTCCTATAGCCCACAACGCGAGACGGGACATATGGATGGAGGACTGAGCCTGCTATTGAAAGGAGACGGCAAGGGTAAATTCGATCCTATTTGGCCTGCTGAGAGCGGGATTAGTATCGCCTCAGATGCGGTTGGAGTCGCAGTGTCCGATATCAATCGAGATGGAAGAGACGATCTTGTGTTCTCGACCAACAACGGTCGACTTTACACTTTCGAGAGGGCAACCGAATCCGAGGAGTGAGCTAACAGTAACAGGGCGTGCGCCCGCTACTCCTCTTTCCGCACCCTGTAGTAAAGCTCCTTCACATCGATGCCTACGTCTTGAAGATTGAAGGTTGTACTGTCACCACCAGACTGAACTCCATCTGCAACTTCCTCCCAGAGCCCTTGCAGATCGATGTTCCTTTCAATCGCGTACTGTGATCCTGCTTTGGAGGTGAATGCGATCGAAACATCGAACGCTGTCGCGGGATCGCCTTTCGGAGTTAGGCTGATGTCGGTGATTTGGAATGGTGTGGCTCCTCCTGGAGGGCTATCTGGGCCAGCTTCCATGTTGGCCAGGACGGCCTGAGGGCTCATTACCTCGGAATATATGCGGAACTCGTCAAACTCCAGGGCACCATTGGAATCAGCGGTCCAGTTTGAGCGGGCCAGCCAGTTGTTGACGTCGTTGATCTCCGACATCTTCGTGCTGGTTTCGCCTTCCGCTATGAGTGCCCCGTCTTCGTAGTGTTTCACTTGACCATTGCGCTCATCCCAGGTGGTAACGAAGTGAAATTCCATATCAAAGTTATCCGGATTCCAGTCCAGGGTGAAACGCGGAGCTTCTACGCCATCGTTCAAGTTTCGAATCTCAATGCGGCGCTCATTCGCAACTGTTCCGCGAGTGGCCGAGAGCACAAAGTAATCCAGTCCTTCACCGCCTCCGCCGGGTTCATTGAGTTCTCCATCTTCGCCCCCGGGAGCAGTCTCACCAAAGTCGAGAATGCGCCCCCAGTTGGGTGTATCGAAGACTTTGACCCAGCCTTCAAATGTAAGTCCGCCACTCCCTCCATTGTCTACACCATTACTGGACAGGAGACCGTTCGGAAGATCGACGTATGCAGCAATGTCGGATCCACCACCATCCAGGATGAGTGCGCCTGAATCCCAGGTGAATCCTTCGCCTTTCACTTCTCCAGCGTTATTGCCGATGAGATCGTTTACAACAGTGCCATCGCTCTCGGAGAAGTCCCACCGGCTAACAAGCGTAGGAAACGTAATGCCAGGATTACTAGCAGGATCGTTAGGGTCGGTTCCACTGGCGACTTCATTTGAATCGTCGAAAGCATCGCCATCTGAATCAATACTGAGAGGGTCAGTTCCAGTATCCTCAGCGGAAACGAAAATGCCGGTGCCTGTTTCTACCCCATCGGAAAGGGTGTCGTCATCGCTGTCAGCATCGAGCGGGTCAGTCGGTGCCGCCTCGCCATCGACCATACGGGCAAGTTCTAGATCGTCATTTACGGTATCGTCGTCGGAGTCTGCCTTGTCAGGTGCCGTGCCCAGTTCGAATTCCCTGACATTCGTCAGGTTATCTTCATCGTGATCAAGCGCCGCATCAGAAGCATCGTCTGGGTCAAGGAAGTCATAGAGTTCTTCAAAGAAGTTTGGGATGCCGTCGCCGTCGCGGTCAGAGTTCTCTCCGGGGAGCGCATCTGGGCCAAGGGCCAAGTTCGCAGTGACGGCATCTGCGTCGAGCACTTCGTTGTAGATACGAAATTCCTCGTATTCGATGGCTGCATTGGAGTCAGCTGTCCAGTTGGATCGACCAAGCCAGTTGTTCACATCGTTGATGTCAGACATAAGAATGTCAGTGGATCCCTCGATGACGATTTCTCCATCTTCGTAGATGACGATATCTCCGGTATTCTCGTCCCAGGTGGTGACCTGATGGAACACTTCATTAAAGTTTTCGGGATTCCAGTCAAGGGTAGTTACGCCGCCTCCCGCAGGGTCTTCATTGCGGAGTTCCAACCTCCTTTCGTTCGCGACTGTCCCTCTAGTTGCGCTGACAAAAAAATAGTCCAAGCCTTCGCCCCCGCCTCCCGGGCCATCAAGTTCGCCTTCTTCACCCCCTGGAGCTGTCGAGCCAAAGTCAAAGATTCGTCCCCAAAGGGGTGTACCAGTGACTCGGAACCAGCCTTCGATAGTCACCATTCCCGTGCCGCCATTGTCGCCGCCGTTTTCAGACAGAATGCCATTGGGCAGGTTCACATAAGGCGCAGAGCCGGACGAGCCTCCAGAAAGAACCAGTTTCCCGGTAGCCCAACTGGCGCCGTCTCCAAGAATGCTACCATCTTTGCCACCAATTGAGTCCGCGACCGTTTCCCCAGAGCCTTCGTTGAAGCCGTATCGGCTGATCAGATCCGCAGGAGCGAAAGGCTGCAAGAGTAATCCGATAGTGGCAATAGCGATGCCTTTGCTACGGAACCGAGCTTCCTTGAAAAAATGCGAGGACGATGCCTCCGAGTGGAAATATGACAGGCTGTGTTCGTTTCGATCTGCGGATTTCATGATCTCAAAAGGTGATCGAAAAGGGGAACGGACGCTAGTATGTTTTTGTTGATATGCGTGTAAGAATCCGACATCGAATGTCTTCGGTGAAGATGGCGACTAAAAGTCACCACTACGCCTGTCTCCTAGAATAGTTTGAGCTGATTCCCTGCGGCTTCGCTGCGGCTGCCGGCCTGATTGTTCCCTGCCTGAAATCTGACGCCCGCTCCAATGAGACGTACGGCCTTTCCCTGCCCCCGTTCCCACGCTTCTTCCAGCAGCGATACATAGAGTGATCGATCGACGCCTGTGGCTGCACGCTCGATGGTCGTCTGGGTGAAATCTGCAAACTTGAGCTTCACTACCGACTTACAGATTGTGCGTTCGCGATTCTTTGCATGCAGCAGGTCGGATTCCAGTTCATCGACGATCGGCTCAAGCTTCTGTTTCCCGTCACTTACGGATGTAACATTCTCAGAAAATGTCCGCTCGTTACTGAGCGACTTGCGCTCGCGTGACGGATTCACGTGCCGGTGATCGATTCCCTGAGCCATCTCATGCAGATCCATTCCGAACCTGCCAAGGGCTCCCACTAAGTGATGCACCGATTGATCGACCACATCACCACAGGTCTCGATCCCCAGCGCATGCAGACGCTTCTCCATCACTTGCCCTACGCCCCAGAGTTTTTTCACTGGCAACTGACGCATGAACGACTCGACCACCTCTTCTGCAACTTCATACTGACCGTTTGGTTTACGCCAGTCACTGGCAATCTTTGCGATCAACTTGTTCGATGCGATTCCAGCAGATGCCGTTAGCTGAGTTTCTTCAAAAATCATGGCCCTGATCTCTGCCGCGATCGCGGCACCAGACGAACGCAAGTGAGACACATCTAAGAATGCTTCATCGAGTGACAACGGCTCCACCAGCGTTGCAAAGCGTCGAAACACTTCGCGAATTTTTGCCGACTCCTGACGATAGACATCGAACCTTACCGGCATCAAAATAAGCTCAGGACACAGGCGCATCGCCTTGAATGTCGGCATCGCAGAGCGGCAGCCAAATTTCCTCGCTTCATAGCTGCATGTGGTCAGCACCCCACGCCGCTCCGACGTTCCACCGACAGCCACCGGCTTCCCGCGCAGCTGCGGATGATCGCGCACCTCGATGGCTGCGTAAAAGCAATCCATGTCGATGTGGATGATCTTGCGGAGTGGCGGATGCATTGTTCATTTGAATACTTCCTTGAATAGGACACATGTTCAACTACAAATCATCCTTTGGCTTTAGTGAGAAATAAAGAGCCTCCCAGCTCTAAAAGACCACATCCGAAATAGTTTTCATATTCACTTTATTTCAAGTGCGATTTTCGACAGCTTATATCTGTTGCCCTGTGCCGCTAACCTCCTCACACTTGAGTTACAGCCCCTTTTGAACCTCTCCTCTCCTAGAATGTCATATTCAAATTGCCTTCCTCATCCAGTCCTCCGCCTCTTCGCCACGGCACTGGCATGGCTAGCGCTCCCCCTGGCTGGACTAGCGCAAGATATCGTCATCAACGAGGTCGATGCGGATCAATCCGGCTTGGACAGGGCTGAGTTTATCGAACTCTATGATGGTGGCGCAGGGAACACAGACCTCGATGGAATGGTAGTCGTGCTTTTCAACGGCAGCGATGATGCCTCCTACCTCGCATTCGATCTCGATGGATTTTCCACAGACGAGAATGGCCTCTTCTTGATTGGCAACCCCGGAGTTCCCAACGTCTCGCTCGAGTTCGCCCCGGGGAACAGTGGTGCCATTCAGAATGGTGCCGATGCCGTCGCACTCTACAATGGTGATGCCACAGATTTCCCTAACGATACTCCCCTGACGACTGACAACTTGATCGATGCAATGGTTTACGGCACTGATGACGGAGAGGATTTCGATTTGCTCGATGTACTCACACCTGGTCAGGATCAACTCAATGACACAAGTACTGAATCCATGGCACGCGTGCCCGATGGTGGCACACCACGCGAAACAACTGGATACGTCAATCAAGCGCCGAGTCCCGGCTTGAGGAACAAGGCCGACGAAAACTTGAATCTTGGAATTTCGATCGTGCCGGAGACGATTGCGGAAAATGCAATCGCCCCAGCAGTGGCCACGATCACTCGCACTGGACCGACCGCTGAGGCAGCCATTTTGATCATTGAAGCCAGCGACCCTACAGAAGTGCTGGTAGAATCAGCGGCCTCGTTCGCCGTGGGAGAATCTTCTTTCACTCTCGACATTAACGCTGTTGATGACCTTTGGGCAGATGGCAATCAGACCGTGACGATCACCGTGCGCGAAGTGAACAATGCGCTCAACCCGACGGAAGCAACGCTCGTGGTTGAAGACGATGGAGATGAAGATGCCATCGTGGTCAACGAAGTTTACCCGGCAGTGGACAATTTTAATGGCGATGCCAATGGCGATGGTGAAATCGTCAACAGCCTGGATGAGTTTGTCGAATTGGTAAACGCCTCGAGCGAACCCTATGATCTTTCCGGTTTCACTCTGCAGGATGCCGCAACAGTACGGCACACATTTCCTGAAGGTAGCGTAGTGGATCCTGGCTGTGCCGTCGTCGTCTTCGGCGGAGGCAATATTCAAGAAGGCCTGCTGGAAGAATTCGGCAATGCGCTAGTGCAGAAGGCCAATGGGGCCAACGAATTCGGCTTGAGTCTGAACAATAGCGGCGACTACGTGACCATCCGCAACCTTGATGATATCGAGGTCGCTGGCGCTTCCTGGGGAGCGGTGAACTTTGCGGACGGATCGCTCACTCGGTCGCCAGACATCACCGGTGACTTTGATTTTCACCCGTTCGTCGGCTTCGACACCTTTGGCCCCGGCTACGACCTCAATGGCGACCCATTTTGTGAAGTTGCGCTGACTCTGAAGCTAAGCGTTTCCCCGTCATCGATTGCAGAGAACGCAGGAGCAGGCGCTTCCACGCTCACCGTTACTCGCACGGGTTCCACTGCCGCGGCCATCACTGTAACGCTTACAAATGACGATCCGTCAGAAATTTCCCTGGCCGCCGAGGTCATCATTGCCAGCGGTCAAAGCGCTGCAACAGTAGCGATCAACGCGGTCAACGATGAAGCGCAAGACGGCACTCAAACTATCACCCTTTCAGGATCAGCACCGGGCTATGTGCTGGACAGCACAACCATTCAGGTCACCGACGATGGCGACGAACCGGTCGACGTTGTGATCAACGAATTCGACTCCGACCAGGCCAGCACCGACACCATGGAATTCATCGAACTCTATGATGGCGGTACTGGCAATCTACCGCTCGATGGTCTCATCATCGTCCTGTTCAACGGTGCCAATGATACGTCATACGCCACGATCGATCTCAATGGTCAAGCGACCGACGCCAATGGATTCCTGGTACTCGGCTCAGCAGAAGTTCCTGCGGTGACATTCCCTATCGAGGGTTTCCAACTGCAGAATGGCGCGGATGCGATCGCCATCTATCGCGCAGACGCCGACAACTTCCCCAATGGCACGTTTGTCACTGACGAAGATCTGGTCGATGCGATCGTCTATGGCACTGGAGATGATGATGCGTTAGGCCTGCTCGATGTATTGACACCAGACGGCATCCAGACTGATGAAGGCGAAGGAAACAACGGCAATGCTGTAGCGAGGGTTCCAGATGGTGGCCAACCATTCGATACCGACAGCTACGTGACACAACCGCCGTCACCTGGCCGCTCCAACGAAGTGGTCGACAGCATTGAAATTTCCGCCGCCCCTGTGTCGATCACAGAGAGTTCCGCATCCACTATTGCACTCAGCATTTCACGCACTGGCCCGACCGATCGCGAAGTAACGGTCAACATTTCCATCGACGACACTACTGAACTGACAGGCCCAGAGTCGGCTGTCTTTGCTGCCGATCAGTCCAGCATCAACGTCAACCTTTCACCTGTCGATGACACTTGGCCGGACGGAGACCAGACGGTCACGGTATCGCTGACCGCGGCAGATGGAAGTTTGAAGAGCGCCGAAACGACGATCACTGTTACCGACGACGCCACGGACACACAAGCATTTGTCATCAACGAAATTCACGCCGCTGTGGATAGCGACGTAGGCGACGCCAATGGCGACGGCTCACTGGCGACGCTGGGATTCGACGAATTTGTGGAACTGATCAACATCAGCGGCGCAAAGTTGGACCTGTCCGGTTATACTATTAGCGATGCAGTGACGGTGCGGCATACATTTCCACAAGGCACCGTCCTCGATGTCGATTGCGCAGTCGTCGTGTTCGGCGGCGGTAACATCGCCGAAGGAATTCTGGCTGAATTCGGCAACGCACTGGTGCAGAAAGCGAATGGCTCCACAGAATTTGGATTTGGACTGAACGACTCGGGCGACACGCTTTCAATCCGCACAGGTGCGGGAACTGAAGCCGCAGCCGCGAGTTGGGGAGAGCTAGACGCAGGCAATGGTTCGCTGACTCGCTCCCCTGACCTGACGGGTGACTTCACCGAACACGTGAACATCGGCAACGGCGACCTCCTGTTCTCACCGGGAACAAAGGTGAACGGCGAGCCCTTCTGCACGGTCACCAATGAACTGGAACTGATGATCGCTCCCACAAGTTTCAGAGAAGACGCTGGCGCAGCGGCAGCGCAACTGACCGTCACTCGCAGCGGCCCAACCGACGTCGCCTTGATTATCACCTTGCAGAGCAGCGATCCATCGGAAGCAACCGTGCAAGAGCAAGCCACGATTCCTGCGGGCAGTGCATCACTCACCATTCCCGTCGATGCCGTCGATGATGCCGGCCCGGACGGAGCACAGCAGATCACCCTCAACGCCTCTGCCGAAGGATTCGTAACCGGCAGTGTTGCGGTGACCGTCACCGATGACGGTGATGAGCCAGTTGATATCGTCATCAACGAAATCGATCCGGACCAAACGGGCACCGATATGGGCGAATTCATTGAAATCTACGATGGTGGCAGAGGCAACGTGCCACTCGATGGTTTCATCGTCGTCCTCTTCAACGGTTCAAATGGCGGCTCCTACTCAACAGTAGATCTAAGCGGCCAGGCGACCAATGCCAGCGGCTACTTCGTGCTGGGATCCCCCGACATGCCACAATCCGATCTAACATTCACCACTGCGACGAATTCCATTCAAAATGCCGGCACTGCCGTCGATGCCGTCGCCATTTACCGCGATAGCGCCGACAATTTTCCAGTTGGTACTCAGCCCATCGAAGACAACCTTGTCGATGCCCTCGTCTACGGAAATGCCGATGCAACAGATGACAACGACCTGCTGGACACCCTCACTCCCGAGGGTGACCGCATCGATGAAGATCCAGACAGAGCCACCAACGCCATCGCCCGAGTGCCCAATGGCGGAGCCGCTTTTGACACCAGCGCCTATCGTCGACAGACACCCACTCCTGGCGCCAGCAACGGCGACGGCGGTGAGCTTGGATTCGATCTATGGGCCCTGACCTATCCGGGAATAGGTGGCCCCGAAGCGAACAATGACGGCGACCCAATGAGCAATGCACTCGAATACGCCCTGGGCCTCAATCCATCGGAAAATGATATCAGCGCTGTGCCCACTCCGGTCACCAATGCCAATGGACAACTGGGCTTCACCATCGACAAAGGCAGCGCTGCTGGCTCTGATTCACGACTAACCTATATCGTCGAGGTCTCCACAGACCTGATCAGCTGGACGTCAGATGGAACTACCATAGACACCAACTCCGCATCCACCCTGGCTGTTCGCTACACTGGCACCGCCAGCGAAATCTACATGCGCCTTCGAGTAGAACTCACGCAGTAACGTGGCCATTCGCTCGTGCGCTACGGGATAGCTTTCCTTTGCGACGATCGCTCTTTCGAATCGAATCACCTGGAAGGCGAGAAGAACAGAAACCAGAAGTCTTTCGTCACAATAGAGACGCCTTCAACCCTTCCTTACGAAAGCTTCAGACCTGTGCAGGTCTTCTTGCCACAAGCTTCGCCTTTACGGCCATTTCTCACACCTCTCGTGCGGACATTGTCTACGCTCAGGACTTCGCCGATGGAGGTGGCGACTACGAAGAATCAGATGATGATGGAAATTCGCCGATTCCTTTTGAATACGATGACGGTGCCTGGTCCCTTGAGGGGGACGACTCGGGCCCAACCAATTATTGGCTGACCAGTCCGGAAATCGCTGTCGCAAACACGGCGGGACTACAAGTATCGTTTGGGCACCGCTACAGCA
>JBNMNB010000016.1:0-56142 GCA_051270635.1 Verrucomicrobiales bacterium
CAGTAAGTTTCATGCTGCCGACTGTAGTGGGCTTGCTTCAATTCTCAATCATCTTCTCAGCCTGTTCACTTTTCCCTGGGAAGAAAAAAGCAGCGCCTCCCGATCGACGGAAGACGCTGCTTCAAAATTTTACCAAAGATCAGAATCTGATGAGTTCAGCTGGCCTTCGCTGCAGTGACCTTTTCCAGAACCCGCTCAAGCAATTTCTTGGTGGCAATGATTCCATCGTCTTCGCTGATCTTTCCTCCTTCATACTCGATACCTACATAGCCGTGGTAACCCGCTTTCAACACGATGTCCATCATCTTGAAGTAGTCGGTATGAATCTCATTTCCCTTTCCATCAAAGTCATGACTCTTGGCACTGACAGCCTTGGCAAATGGCATGAGTTCGGTCACTCCCTTGTAGCGGTCGTAAGTGACATCGCCAGACACACGGAAATTTCCAAAGTCAGGTAGCGTTCCACAGTTGTCCATATTCACTCGCTTCATCACAGCGGACAACCATGCGCCGTCCGAAGAAAGTCCACCGTGATTTTCAACGATCACATTCAGCCCATGCTCTTTTCCCGCCGCACTCAACTTTGCCAACCCATCAGCAGCCAGTTTTTCCTGCTCCTCACGAGAAAGCTTGCCGTCAGAGGCAGCATTCACACGAATCGAATGACATCCCAGAAATTTCGCTGCGCTGAGCCATGGCTTATGATTCTCCACGGTCTCATTTCTTTTCGACTCATCAGATGCGCCCAACTGCCCGAGCCCATCACACATGATCAATAGGCTTATAACACCATTGTCATCACAACGCTTTTTAAGATCGGCAAGATAGGCTTTGTCCTTCGGCTTATCTTTGAAAAATTGGTTCACGTATTCGAGACCTTCGATGCCTGCCTTTTTAGCGTAAGCAGGGAAATCGAGATTGGTCATCTTGCCGCCCTGCAGCGCCTTGTGCAGCGACCATTCAGCGAGTGAAATTTTGAAAGCAGGCCCATTGCCCTTGTGATGATCCGCAAAAAGTGGAGCCGACGGCGCGGCGATGGCTGCTCCGGCTGCCGCAGATGTGCGAAGAAAATGACGACGTGATAGTGAGTTCATTAGTAGCTATTTAGTGGGTTTAGAAAAAGTGACAGTCAAACAATTGGCTAGTTCAATTCACCGAGGATTCCTCGGATTGATCAGAGGCAGAAGTAGCACCTGCCACTGGCGGCGTCGCCAGTTTCTCGGGTAAACTCAACAAACGCAGTGATTCTTCCAGTAGAAACTCTGGCAGCATAAACGGCTCATAGCTGATGTGCTGCCAGCGAATCAGGCCATTGCGATCAACTAAAAAGGTTCCATGCAGTGGCGCACTCTCGAAGTCATCAAAAGCGCGAAAGGCTTTGAACGAAGTGAATTCTTCATCCGAGAACAATGGAAACGGGAACGGGTTCTTTTCTTCATCGACCTTGAGAAAAGTTTCCTTAATTCCCTCCGCGCTATCCGTTCCCACAGCCAGGATCGGCAAGCCAACTGCGGCAAATTTTTCCTGCGCGGGCGCGAATGCCTGCAATTGCTCCATGCAGTGCACACAGCCTTTGCCCAAGTAGAAAATTAGAATATGCGGACGCCCGGCGTAGCTCGATGATTCAATCGTTTGCCCTGCCGAATTTTGAACCGCCCAAGATGGAGATGGAGACGGATGCCAGCGCATCGGGCCTAATGAATCAAGGTCAGGGCGGACACCGGTGTCGTCGGCAACTACTGCAGGCTTTCGCCACTCTCCCTCGTAACCCAATGATTCAGCCAACGGCTTCATCCTCTCTAAAACAGGCAAGCCATCATCGCTCCAACTCGCCACATCACGCAACTTTTCAAATTGCTCCTTCGCCTCATCGTTCTTTTCCGCGCGGTGCAGCACATAGGCGTAGTCAGCCAATGGCCGCAGTTGGTTCTCCGATTTATCTGCGATGCGCTTCGCCACCTCAATCGCCTTGTCATTGTTTCCAATCGCCAGATGAATGCGTGACAATCGCTCATCAGGAATTCCATCGAGTCCTTCCAGACATTTCGCAGCTTTATCCACGTCGCCAGTCGCAATTGCCGTCAGCGTTTTCAGCTCACCCATGCGACGATCAATTTCATCCAGACGCTTGGTATGCGATCGCATAGCCTTCACCATTGCTTTGTCGATGTCCTCATCCTTCTTCTTTTCTTCGCGGGCTTTTTCCTCAGCTTTATCCGCTGCAACAAAACGATCTTCCTTCACCTTTTCACGTCGCTGCTCTAATGCTGCCAACTGCGCCGCTGCATTTTCAAGATCTCCCTTTCCCAAATACGCTAACCCTAACAGATGATCACGCCGCACCTGCTCGCCGACATCATCCGTCTCTTCAAGATAAGGCGTATCCTTCAACTCAAGAACTGTGTCCCACATCTCGAATCCCATCAGCGTTTTAAACAAGCGCTCGCGGCCGGCCTTGTAGCTGCTCCTACCTTCTGACCATTTCTGATCCGGCTTGTCCGACACACCGCTGGAACGAGGGATCCGCGGCAGCTCAATCATATTGGTAGCCAGTGCCACCGCATCTTCGACACGACCAAGATAGCCGTAATTGTCGATCAGCCAGCCATTGTTGTGAGTGTAATTGTGGATCCTGTCCGGCATCACATGGTAGCGCACCATGTGCGCATGATCGACCCGGGCCGACGCCTCCTGCTGCCAGGCACCATCCGCGTAGCGTTTGAGCTTGGAAAACGTGTGTCCGGGCATGTGCCACATATGAGCAATCCCCGGCGCAGACTGACCGCACTGCGCCGCAGATGTCAGCGCATTTTTTGCGTTCTCGCTATCCCAGAGGTGAATGATGTAGTGGTGTGAGGGATGCTGGGGATTCGATGCAAAGATCTGCCGCACCAGGCTGTCGACCGAAAGGTGACTGGAAATGGGCAACCCACTGCGACTGCTGTTGTGCCAAATCTGAAATGCCAGAAACGCCTTCGCCTCTATGTCCTCAGGAAATTCGAGAACGATATTCTCATACGCACGCACAAGATCTCTCGCCCGTTTCTTCTTGTCGTCCCCCTTCTCTTTCTTGGTCGTGTAAAAGGTCGACAACGCCTCTATGTAATTTCGCTCACGCGATGAAACGCCATCCTTCTTCTCTGCCGCTTCTTTGATAATGTTAGTGGCGCGCTTCTCATTGTCCACGTTTGCCATCGCAATCCCCCAGTAGCCCATGACGCAGTCGGGATCGATCTTCAACACCTGGCGGAACGATCGCTCGGCTTCGAAATAAAGGAAGCCGTGCAACTGCCCGACACCCTGATCAAAAAATTTCTGCGCCTCGCTGATTTTTGTCGAAACCTCGAAATGCACATTGCTCATTCCAGGCAAGAGAACCGCATCCTGACGCGGGCCTTCACTGAAACTGTCGCCATGAGCGGAATGTCCTTCCAGCGTTGCCTTCTCAGTTTCGCTGGTCGGCTCCTCAGCAAGGATTGGACACAACAATAGGCCAGCACTCACAGCAGAGGCGACGATGCATGAGCGTGAAATTGATTTTGATCGGATAACCATAGGATTGACGGAAAATGCACACGAAAAGCTGGTCGATTGGGTCGCCAGCAATTGCGGAGAAAGGTAGCGCCTGATTCTCCAGCGGGAAGAAAAACCTTAGCAAGGGACACACCAAGGCCACAGCTGGACGCATTCTCGACGTCACAAAGCGCCTGTAATCACGCAATCTGCGGCCCGACGATCGAAACCTGGCAAGTAGGACACTGAGAAATGTGCCCCGCATAAGCAGCCGGATCATCAATGCGCAACCAAGCCGAGCAACTCGGGCACTGGAAACAAACACCCTGGCCCTCTGCAGCCGCTGGTTCCGGCATCGGCGCAGCAACCGGCGGCGGATCGGAATCCGCTGCCACAGCTTCTGTATCTCGCTCAGGAGCAGCCGTAGGCGGCAAAATAGGCCTTTTCCGAGGCCCCGCCATCCGCGGCTCAATCCGCACTGCCGATCCCTTGGGAACCCGCATCGCCTCTCCCCCCAACGCAGATCGCAGGGTCGGATATCCAGCAGGTTGAGGATTGGAACTTCTAGAAACCATAGTTGACTCTAAAAATACCTGAGTATTTTAAAAAATCAATACTTGTTATGGTAATTTGGAAACATCAACTTGAATTACGGCCTACCTGTCTTGGACTAACCCACCCGCTCATTTGGGAAACGCAGAAACCCACTCGTGCCGCACTCTGTAAAAGCGGGTGAGAAGTGCCGCATCGCGGCGCGGAAGCGTTGGCGTATTGGAGGAAAATTTCGCCGAAATTGCCGGTTCAATCGGCATCCAGTTTGCCAGAGTTGAGTCATCCGAATACTCGATGAAATACCGATGACCAGCGATCAGTCTCGTCAGTCTCAGCGTGTCCCCGGAGGGACTCACGGTCAGATCCGCGTGGGGCAAAGCATCTTCGGGACGAAGTGTGAACGGCTCACTCTCGAATGTCCACTCTTCGATTTGCAATCCTCTTTCATCAGGGGCAATCGGATCTGGATCAGAAAATGTTACTTTAAACCAAACCGCGTGATAGCCGTCGGCGGCTTCAAAGGCTCCCAGCAGATAGGCCTCTCTCGTATTGCTCCATCGGCCGGAAGAGCCTGAGAATACATACTGAGGCGGATCCGAACCTCGAATCAGAGATGAGGACGACCAGTAGAGAACGGTCGATCCACATTGCCAGTAAGTGCAGGAGGGCAGCTTGAGAGGAAGATTCCAGCCAATCGCTGAGTGTGAAATTCCACCCAGATCATCTCCCATCAGCAAGTTGCTGCCCGCCGTTTCTATATAAGCGGAGTAAACCGATATGCTCTGGGGCACGTCAGCAGTCCCGATGATTGTGCTGCCAAGTGAATAATCCGTAACCCCATCGCCATTAACGTCCAACGGTGATCCGCTAGTGTAACCTGGGGCGAGATTGACGATCCCTGAGGATACCAACTCTGCCGAGGCCTTGCCGGGATTTCCCATTGTAAGAAGTAAAGACAACCCTGCCGTGCCCCAAAACCAAAAAGCAATTCCGACAGCTGTTCGAATCCGGTTTAGTTTCATAAGCCAGAATGGAGGATGACAGATCGTTATGAAATTTCGATGAATTGGGTTCGGACTATTTACTTAGTCCCCACTTAGCCACTCGTCAGTCAGCGCGCGTTGCAGGATGCTGTTGTGGCTCATGCGCAAGTGGCCCTTCCTGCTTCGACTCGCTTTGTGTACCTCGTCGCGACCGATCCCCGGACGAGTAGTTTGCACCACCGCGTCCTCAGGTCGTCCCCACTGCTTTATCCCTGGCGAGGGTCACCGTGATCGTCTCCACTTTATTTGTCGCACAGGCTTCAGGTTCCTGGCGGTGTATTTTGCTGCCGAACTGACATGGTCCGGGATCTCCGTTCGAAAATAAAATTAGAACGCGCGTCAGAACTCGGTCATGATTTTGTGCTAAGGGTTCGTTTGATCGTATCCTCGACCACTCAAATTCAGAGAAACTCTAAAATGCTCCGCCTGATCGCTGGTTTTGCTTACGCTGCCCTACTGTGTAGTTGCGTTACGACGAAGTCGGCTCGCATTTTGCCTGCATTGGGTGAACTTCGCCTGCCTCCTGGTGTCTCGCTCAGCGATACTATCACCGAAGAGCAAGCGGTTTGGATTGCTCTTGTGAACAATGCGGCATTTCAAGAAGCACTGTCGAATGTTGGTCTGGCGGAGGCGGACATTCTTCAGGCTCAGACGCTGCCGAATCCTACACTTTCGATGTTGTTCCCTGCGGGGCCAAAGCAACTGGAGTTTGCTGTGAAGTATCCTGTTGAAGCGATGTGGCTTCGTCCGAAACGCATTGAGATTGCGAAACTGGACGCAGACAACGTTGCCAAGACGCTTCAGCAGAGCAGCCTTGATCTGGTGCGGGATGTCCGCATCGCTTATACGAATTTGAGTCTGGCAAAGGAACGCGTGAAACTTGCGAATAAGGCAGTCGACCTTTCACGGCAGGTTGCCAAGCTGGTAGATGCTCGCCGCCGTGCGGGGACAGCGCTGGAGCTGGAATCAACCACGGCTAAGAGCGATGAACTTCAAGCGAAGCAGGAACTCGCCCAACTGGAAGACGGCATCACGCTCGCGAAGAATCGACTTGCAAAATTTCTCGGCGTCGGCTTGTCAGACTTCAGCATCAGCACATCAGGACTGGACACATCTCCGTCAGTTCCTGATGACTCGAACGCACTGCTGAATGACGCCTTCGCTGCACGCCCGGATTTGCGTGCCGCCGAGATTGCGATCGAAAGCGCCATGAAACGCGCGGGACTTGCCGAGTCGGAAGCCTATAAACTGACAGCAGTTCTAGATACCAACGGAAGTGGAAGCGACTTCGAGGCGGGGCCGGGTATCGATCTTCCAATTCCAATTTTCGACCGCAACAAGGCTGGAAAAGCACGGGCAAAGGCAGCCATCCAGAAAGCCTCAAGACACTACCTTGCTGTGCGTGATCAGATTATATTGGAAGTTCGAGAAGCGCACACGCTCGCCCGACAGGCTCAAAGAAGTGCTGACACCTGGAAGCGCGATATCATCCCTCCACTTGAATCCGCGATTGGCCAGGCAGAGAAAGCTTACAAAGGCGGGACGGCAACCTTCCTGCAAGTCGTTGAGACCAATCGTAAACTCACAGCTGCGCGACTGCGCTACTCCGAAGCCACCGCCGATCTCCACCGTGCCATTACGGAGCTTGAACGCGCCATCGGGCACCACTCGAAACACTAATCGTATGAAGGTTCAGATTTCATTTCTCATCGTATTCGGACTGATTTCTTCCGCACGCGCGGACGACAAACCTAGTGCAGGGCCCCAGCCCGCGACGGTGGAAAATGCCCGCAGCGAATCTGATCTGACCACGATTACGCTCACCCCACTGGCTGAGAAGCGGATCGGCATCGAATTGAAACCCGTCGAGAAGAAGACGATCAGTCGAACGCGCGTCTTCGGCGGCGAGGTGATCCTCCCGCTTATTGGAGCAGCGGGCGGCGACGATTCGATCTACTCACTCTTTCCGAACATGACCCCAGCCGAAATGGTTGCCGTAGCAGGTCTTCAAGTAGACGCAGACGCGCAGATCAATAAGGCCGCGCTCGACCTGGAAGCGTCTCAGATTTCGTTCAAGCGCACCGAGGAGTTGCTAAATGATAAGGCCGGAACACAGAAAGATGTCGACGACGCCAGGGCGATATTCCAATTGGCTGAGGCCGCCGTCACAGCTGCAAAGGCAAAGCGCGACCTGCTGGGCAAACCGGTTCTTCAGTCAGTGAAGCAATCTGTCGTCTGGGTGCGTGTGCCGGTTTACGTTGGAGATCTTAAACGCATCAAGAAAGACGCTGACGCCGCGATTGGCGATCTGGCCGATCGACCTGGTGCACCGAAGTTCAATGCGACGCGAGTGAAGGTCCCCATGTCTTCGGGGAGTGCCGGAGTAACCACAGCGACGGTTGACCTTTACTTTGCGCTACAGGTATCTGCCGACACATTCCAGCTTGGGCAACGGGTTGGTGTGACGCTTCCGCTCGCTGAGTCTGGTGAATCGCTCACAGTTCCATGGTCGGCGGTCGTCACGGATATCAACGGTGGCAACTGGGTCTACAAAAACATTGCGCCGCAAAAGTATCAGCGGCACCGCGTTCAAATCCGCTACGTGGTCGGCGAGGATGCGGCTATTGCTACGGGCCCAGCGGAAGGCACCAAGGTTGCCGTCAATGGAGTGACGGAACTGTTCGGAACAGAGTTCGGAACCGGCAAGTAACTGAACTATGCTGAACTCACTCGTCGCCAATTCCCTGCGCTTCCGCGTGCTCGTGCTCGCACTGGCCGCCGTCCTCATCGTGGTAGGTATTCAAACGCTGAAGACCACTCCACTGGATGTGTTCCCTGAATTTGCACCGCCTCTTGTCGAGATTCAGACAGAAGCGCCCGGCCTGTCCACGGAAGAGGTTGAGAGCCTGATCACGGTGCCGCTGGAGAATGCCCTTAATGGAACGGCCTGGGTGACGACGATTCGCTCGAAGTCAGTTCTTGGGCTGTCCGCAGTGCGATTGTATTTTGACCGGGGAACGGATCTGCAAACTGCGAGACAACTCGTTCAAGAACGCGTTGCCACTGTTGCCGGCCAGCTCCCTGCGGTTTCCCATCAGCCGCATATTCTACCGCCGCTTTCTTCAACGAGCCGCGCCTTGAAGATCGGTATCTGGTCAGACACCCTCAATCAGATGGAGATGACCGATCTCGCCCTGTGGACGATTCGCCCCAGACTGATGGCGATCTCCGGCGTTGCAAACGTTGCTATCTGGGGGCAGCGCGACCGCCAGTATCAAGTGCTCGTCGATCCCGACCGACTTCAGGCAAACGGTGTCACGCTCGATGAAGTTGTTCGCGCAGCAGGCGATGCGGCAACAGTCACGGCCGGCGGATTTATTGATACGCCGAACCAGCGGCTTTCGGTGAAGCACGATTCTTCGATTCAATCTACTGAAGATCTGGCGGCGACGGTCGTCAAATCTGTAAACGGAGCGCCGATCCGAATCGGCGATGTGGCTGAAGTCGTGATTGGACATCCTGCACCCATCGGCGATGCGATCATCAACGACGAGCGAGGCCTACTGCTCATCGTGGAAAAGCAACCGTGGGGGAACACGCTTGATGTCACGATCGAAGTGGAAAAAGCGATGGAACTGCTTCGCCCTGGCCTGACAGACATCGAATTCGATACCACCATCTTTCGTCCGGCGACGTTCATCGAGCGCTCATTGAAGAATCTAAAGGAGGCGATGTGGCTCGGCTGCGCGTTCGTCGTCATCATCCTTGTGCTCTTTCTCTATGATTGGCGCACCGCCGCAATCAGTCTCGTCGCGATACCTTTGTCCCTTCTGGCTGCCGCGCTGATCCTTCACTACCGCGGCGGCACTCTCAATACGATGTCTATCGCAGGGCTCGTGATCGCCATTGGCGAAGTCGTCGATGACGCCATCATTGACGTCGAGAACATCATGCGCCGTCTGCGATTAAACCGGGCTGCAGGGAACCCGGAATCGTCATTCCAGGTTGTCCTCAAAGCCTCGCTCGAAGTCCGAAGTGCCGTTGTTTACGCCAGCCTGATCGTCATCCTTGTATTTTTGCCTGTGTTCTTTCTCGGCGGGCTATCTGGCGCTTTTTTCCAACCGCTTGCCCTCTCCTACGTGCTGGCAATTCTTGCTTCGCTCGTCGTTGCACTGACTGTCACCCCGGCGATGAGCCTGATACTGTTGCCCGGTGCCCGCCAGCGGGAAAAGGACGCGCCACTGGTTCGCACGCTCAAAGCGGCCTACCGCCTGGTGCTTCCACGATTCGTTGCGGTGCCAAAGTTGGCGCTGCTTTTTATCCTTGGAACATTCCTTGTCGCAGGAATCGGAGTAACAAAGCTGGGCGAGGAGTTCCTTCCCAACTTCAAAGAGTCGGACTTCTTGATGCACTGGGTCGAAAAACCAGGTGCATCGATCGAATCAATGGATCGCATCACTATCGCTGCCAGCAAAGAGTTGCGAGCGATTCCGGGTGTGCGTAATTTTGGTTCCCACATTGGGCGTGCCGAAGTTGCCGATGAGGTTGTCGGCCCAAACTTCACCGAACTGTGGATCAGCCTCGATGAGGACGTCGACTACGACAAGACTGTTGCCACTGTTCAGGAGGTGGTCAATGGATACCCTGGGCTCTATCGCGATCTTCTCACCTATCTCAAGGAACGGATCAAAGAAGTCCTGTCCGGCGCAAGCGCAACGATCGTTGTCCGCATTTTCGGCGATGACCTGGAGAAGCTTCGAGACAAAGCGCAGGAGGTGGGCAAGGTGATGTCAGCTGTAGACGGGGCGACCGATGTCAAGGTTGAGACCCAGGTGCTCGTCCCCCAAATACAGGTGCGTCTCCGTCCCGATACAGCTGCTAACTTTGGACTCACTCCCGGCCAGGTGCGCCGGGCGATGACGACTCTCGTGCAAGGCACTAAAGTCGGCGAACTCTACCGTGATCAGAAGGTCATCGGCGTCACTGTCTGGGGGGAGGAGCAGTTGCGCAACGATCTTCAGGCGCTGCGCCGGCTCCCGATCGATACGCCACTTGGAGGTGCTGTCCCACTAGGTGACGTTGCCGATATCGAAGTCGTCCCCGCGCCAAATACTATTCAACGCGAGGGCGCGTCCCGTCGCATCGACGTCACCGGCAACGTCAGCGGTCGAGATCTCGGATCGGTCGCGAGAGAGATCGAAGAACAAGTCGGTAAGGTCAGTTTCGAAACCGGCTACCACCCAGAGTTTCTTGGCGAATTTGCGGAACGCGAAGCCTCGCGCAAAAAACTCTTCGCACTCTCAGCTCTCGCGATCCTTGGAATTCTTGTCCTGCTTCAGGTCGATTTTCAGTCTACTCGCCTAATGGCACTCGTTGCTTTCACACTGCCGTTCGCACTCGTTGGTGGGGTCGCGGGCGCGTTTCTCACTGGCGGCGTCCTGTCGCTCGGATCGCTCGTCGGATTCGTCACTGTGCTCGGTATCGCTGCGCGCAATGGCATCATGCTGATTAGTCACTACAAACACCTTCAAGAAGAGGAAGGGATGGAGTTCGGCATCCCACTGGTGCTTCGCGGCGCTGAAGAACGCCTTGCTCCTATCTTGATGACTGCTCTCTGCGCTGCTCTTGCACTGCTACCGTTGATCATCCGCGGCAACCTTCCAGGTCATGAGATCGAGTATCCTATGGCTGTTGTGATCGTAGGAGGGCTGGTGACATCAACTCTGCTGAATCTCTTTCTCATGCCACCGCTTTATGCTGCCTTCGGTGCAAGCCGCTCTGCTCGACGTCAATGATTCTCTCACTAACTATTCATTAATAGCTCACTGTCCAATGTCTCTACACTGCCGCACTTCATCTAGCGGGTGGCAAGGTGGAGAGACACCTGGAGCCTGAGTGTTCTTATCTTCGTGGCTACTGCTGGTCTGATCGTGTTCCTGCTTCGGAGTCGGCCCTTTGGCCCTCACCGCATGTCAGGCACTTCGGCGGACACTGACTCTCACGATGCAACAGAACGAAGTCACCGGCCTGGGTGAGTTTTTCCCAATTATGGAAGTGGTTATCTGCGTCACCTGTACGCGTCAAGACAAAGAGAGGAGTGCAGGATTCGATCCGCGCCACCGTCTTCGAGCTTCGATGTAGCCGCTCCCGCGCATGCGCTGATGGTTCCATGGCGAGACTGGCCTGCCCCGTCGTCATCTCAACTTCGCGGCCGAGATAAAATTCGAACCCATGGGCGCGGACGTTGCTGGCGATGATCCGGGAACGCTCGAAATCAGGATGGTTCATGAGCGATGTTGCAATCGGTTTCACTGTTGCTTGCTGGGCGAGAAGAAGGTTCAATCGAGGAGCCTGCGTCGCCACGCAAAGCCAGGAAAGGCACGCAAGTGTTCCCGTTACGACAACCATCGAGACTTGTCTCCGAATCCGGACGATTGCAAAAATCGCAAAAACGGAAGCGAAGAACGTAGCAATGATAATAGCGCAACTAACCGCGAGCTTGGCTTCACCCGGAACCAAAGGCTCCAATGACTGAAATGGCACCAAGGGGGAAACAAAAACCAAGATCACACCTATCGAAGTAACGACCGCAGCAATTCCGTAGAACACTCGCAAAGGGGCACCGCGCGTTGATATACGGTTATGGAGAAGCATCCCCGTCACGACCGCCACAGGAGGAAACAGTGGAAGGATGTAGGTGAGAAGCTTCGAGCCACTGATCGATAGCACCAGGAAAGCGGGGACAACCCACCATATAAGAAACGTTCCGTTCTGAGATGCCTCCTCGCCCTGTTGCCCGTTCTTCCAACTCAAAGATTCCGTGATGAGATACCGAATGAGTAATGTCCAAGGGAAAAACCCAGCGATCGCGACTGGCATAAAGAACCAGAATGGTTGGCTTCGTCCATGGGAACTACTTCCAATTCGATGCAGGAACTCATCGTAAATGAAATATTCGTAGAGCTCTGGATGGTGCCAGGCGGCGACCACGAACCACGAGAGACCAATTGTGATCGCAACGAAGATTCCGCGTATCCACGGAACGCCACGAAGGGGGATTATCGCCTGCTTTCGACTCCACCACAGCCCAATCGCTGCGAACCCGGGCACGATGAAGGCGACTGGGCCTTTTGTCAGGAACCCGACTCCAGCGCATACGAAAAAGAGCCACGACCAGATCGATTCCCTTTGGTAGTAATGGTGGTGTCTGAGCAATGCAGCAATCGACGCCGTGATCCAGAAGCACATCATCATGTCCGGTGTAAGCGTGCGCGCCAGGAAGAAAAATTCGCAAGACGAGGCGAGAACCACTGCTGCAATCAGACCTGCCCGGCGAGAAGAGAGCATCGTTCCAATCCAAAATGTCAGTAGCACCGTGCCCCGATGGCCGCGAGTGCCGACGGCATCCGGGCCGCGAACTCGTTCGTCCCGACAAGTTTGTAAGAGAGCGACGTGAGCCAGTAGATGCCGAGCATATCTACGATTGGACGCCACAGCATAGCGCGGAGCCCATAACTGGATGCGCCTGCGATACGGGGGCGATGCGTAACTTCCATCTCCTTCACCGTGTGGCCGCCACCGATGGCCAGGGCGGGAATGAAACTATAGAGCGTCGTCAGAGGAATGAGCGAGTCGATCACCGCTCGACGCATCACTTTGAGGGCGCAGCCTGAGTCGATGAGGCCGTCACCGAGGAACTTGGCTCGGACAGCATTTGCGGTGCGGGACATGCGACGTCGCAACGATGAATCCTGCCGATTGCGACGAATGCCTACAACCATGTCTGTGCCGGAGTCGAGCGCCTGGAGCATTCTGGGAAAGTCCGCTGGATGATTCTGTCTATCGCCGTCCATGGTAACGACAATCTGGCCACGTGCCTCATTGAATCCCCTGTAGAGCGCTGCTCCTTGACCACGATTCACAGATTGGGTCAAGATCCGAATGCGCTGTTCGTCATCCGCGATACGGATACGATGTAACACTTCACTCGAACCGTCAGTGCTCCCATCGTCCACGAACAGAATTTCCCAGCTCAGACCATTAACATTCATTGCTTCTCGAATCTCTTGAAACAAGGGATCGATGTTCGACCGTTCGTTGAAAAGCGGCACAATGATAGATATCTGCGGCGGCGCGACACTAAGCATCCTCGGAACTGAAAGTAGTTGAAATAAGATGGTTCTGAGAAAGATTATCTACGGAATTCTGATGGGAACTGCGCGGAAGAAGAGTGTGGCGGGAGATGTTCCTCTCTCCAGTTCCACACGAGCGCGCCCTTTGTCGACGTCGGCAGTTTCAGAGTTTGTCCAATCGATCAGGTTATGAAATGATTGGATCTGCACGCGTCGGTCTGGACATTCCACAGTGAGAGTGATCGTCGAGTCCGCAACGGCTAGTGCAGTGATCGAAGTGGTTTGTGGTACCGCGCGCAATGAGACCAGTTGCACATCGAACTCAAAACTTTCTATAGCAACTTCTGGTAGTGTTACTTCTATGGCTACCACGTTCGCTCCTTTAGCAATAACATTCGAATCAATGGAGAGAGTGTTCCACGTGCCCGAGTTGGCAGGTGAAACCTCGATGACTGCAACAGCCTTACCATTGACGTAGACCCGCGCTCGTCCTGTAAGGCGCACAAGGATCTCTGCAGTGCCGCTAGACGGCGATTCGAACTCTCGCCGGAAGGCATAGGTCGTGGTCTGGAACTCGGCGAAACGAACTGGTGTCGTTCCTGTTTCCCAATCTGCGTCGTCGAAATCTGCCTTTGTCCATTCCTCGCTAAGTGCCAGCCCGTTCGATCGGTAGGTCCAGTTGACATCGGCTTCGGGATCCTCGAATGGCACACGATACGGTGCCGAGATCGCGCTTGTCCGTGGGAAGTAGCGGAGCGGTTGAACCGTCAGGCTGTCGCTGAGACTGAAATATCCACGCCCTTCAGGATCGAAGGCGATGGCCTCACCGTTCTTCTCCACCGGCTTGCCAACGATCGGCAGGCTGATCGGATCTCCGGCCAAGGCCTCGGTGATCGTCTGGGCAGCCGCGCGTTTCCAAATCCTCGCGAAAGTCTCCTGGCGTAGCGCGATCTCGAGACCCGTCGGCGAAATGGCACCCCCGCTGGCAACATCGAAATCGACCCAACCCGTGCGAGCCATTACGATCGTCTCTTCGCTAAGGAGCTGCTGCCGCGTAGCGCGGTAAATGCCAGCTTTGTCAGGCGCTTTCACTCGTGGGACAATATAAAGGTCACCGGTGAGGGGATCTATCATCATGGCTTCCGCATTCTTCGCGCCATCCGGATACTGCAGGTCAAGTTTCGCTACCCCAGCCAAGTCGGCAGTCACCGGATTGGCACTCAGCTCTCGGTAGACGGCGGGCTCGGGAAACCGATAGACTTGAATACTGCCTCGCTCTGGAGTCTTGTTCCCGTCTCCAATATCGCCAACATAGAGATAGTCGATCCCTTTAACAGGCCCCGGCCCCATTGCCATGTCTTCGTAGTCAATCGATCCGGTGTCAGGCAGACGATAGGTGCCGAGGTGGGCTCCATCGAGCCCGAACGCAAACACTTCGGCACTGCCGCCTTTGTCATTGTGCGTCCAAAAAACGTTTGGATTCGCTCGGCTTGCGACGAGACCAGATGCTTCCACGAGATCGGGAACACTAACAATCCCTTTTTCCACTACGGATCCGAAAGTCGGCTCTTCCGCGAAAGACGTGCCCCCAGAGAGGATGACTAAAAGAATGATCGTGAGGTTTCGCCGTCTACTGAATTCGATTTTTGCTATCATCTGTTCTCTTGGAGTTGCATCATCATCGTTCAGCATGATGAGACACCTGTGAGACACATATGAGTATTGACTGAGAGACACTCCGTTGACGCGGTCTTATCCTGTAGCGCAAACGTCCCCCTCCTGCCAACTGCCTACTGAAGGAAAGCCTCAGCTCAAACTGAGTCTGATCTGAAAGATTGATCCCTGCTCCTCAATACTCGCGGTGATCGTTCCCCCCAGAAGTTCTGCTATGCGCTTGCAGAGGTTCAGGCCTAGCCCAGCATGCGGGCTTGCATCGTTCCCGATTCCGGGCTTGCGCCAGAACGCCTCAAAGACATTCTCGACGGCCTCGGGACTGAGGTCGATGGCCTCGTTCTCGACCCAGATCCCGCCAGCCGTCGCCTTGATCCTAATGGAAGTGTTTTCCGGCGCGTAGCAGATGGCGTTGTCAAAAAGATTCGTGATCACGACTCGAAGAAACTCGGGATCGGTTTCCAATTTCGCGTCTGGATCGATTATCCACTCAATTGAGATTCCTTTCTGTGCGGCAGCGGTCTCGAACGGGCTCCACCATTGCAGCAGAGATTCTTTCAATCGAACGATATCCGATTGCATTTCCACGTTTCCGGCCTCGATTCGTGACAGCGACAGCAAGTTTGTGACCAACCAGTGCATCTGCTTTGCTATCTCGAAGCACTCTTCGGCAGACTCTCGATAAGCTTCGTTCTTCCGAGGTCGACTCAATGTGACTTCGAGAGAAGAGAGCAGGCCGGAAACAGGAGTCCGCAACTCATGAGCGAGCCCCGATGTAAGGCGCTTCTCTCGTTTCATAGCCTGCTCGACTCTTCCAAGAAGAATATTGAGTTCCTCGACGACTGGTTCGAGCTCTTTAGGAGGATTATCAACATAAACTCGCTGATGGCCGACCGCGTCATCGAGCGAGACGATCTCGCTCTTGAGTGAGTTCAGCGGATCAAGCGCCTTGCGAACCACCAACCAGATCGCCGCCATGACTGCGGTGCCCGCACAAAGGAGGACAATCCAGAACAGCTTGCGCATTGATGCCAATGGAGCCGCCACTGTGTTGCGTTTCGCCACTGCCAGAAACATCGGTGCCTCGATATCAAGAGGGAACAAGGCCTCATTGTCATCGGCCTCACCCAACTCATCGTCGGCAGTTTCGTCTTCAACTTCAGGATCATAAAGAGGGACGAACGCCATTGTGACCGCACGGCCGGGCGAGCCATCGGAAAGATGGATATCCACCATGACTGGAACATCGAGGCTGCCGACTTCCTTCCAGAGGTCGGACGTTTCGATTCCCTCCGTCACCGTCAGGGTGTGACCGTTAGTATCGACAACATGGACAAAATCAATGCCCTCCTGATGACCCGGCGGGTGGTCGTGATCCTCAAGCCAGTCGACATCGATTCCTTCCGGATCGTATTCGATGAGCTTCGAGATCGATCGCGCGCGCTGGATGAGATTGTCATCAAATTCGGCGTAAAGACGCGATTCGATCTTAGTGTAGGCGAACCATCCGGCTAGCGAAACGATGATGAGCACCGCGGCTAGAATCCCGGCTGTGAGCTGGAAGTGGAGGGAACGGGTCACGGTCTTCCAGCTTTGACGAGGTATCCCTGGCCTCGCTTCGTGTGAATGATTGGCTCTAGCCCCGGCAAGTGAAGTTTCTTCCGCAGGTAGCCAATGTAGACGTCGACGATGTTGCTGCCGGCACCACCGTAATTCTCGTAAACGTGATCCCAGATTTCCGTTCGCGTGGTGATCTTGCCAGCACGTCGAACGAGATATTCTAACAGTGCGTATTCTTTTGCGCTTAAGTCGATCTCACTATTCGAACGACGGACGCTTCGTGCATTTGTATCAACACTGAGAATCCCCTACGGTCACGACGGGCTCGATTTGTTGGTAGGAACGTCGAACAAGCGCCTTCAGTCTCGACATGAGTTCGCCCATAAAGAACGGTTTAGTCATGTAGTCGTCCGCCCCCATGTTGAGGCCTTCCATCTTCTGCTCGACAGCATCCCTGGCGGTGAGAATAAGCACGGGTGTCGTGACCTTGTTGCTACGAAGGTGGCCAAGGATCTGCAACCCGTTCAGCTTCGGAAGCATAAGATCCAGAATGATCGCGTCATATTGATTGTTCTCAGCGAACCAGAGTCCCTCTTCCCCATCCTCTGAAACATCGATCGCCCAACCCTGCTCACGTATCGCAGTGGAGATGTTCTTTCGGAGTGGTGGATAATCCTCGACGAGTAGGAACTTCATGTAAGTGTGGAAGATACCACACAATTATGAGAACCCCGTGAGAGTTTTATGCAAGCCGCACAACTAAACGCAGTCCATTGGATCTAAAAAAATTCTCTCATTTTCGGTGTTAAATTGAAGGTCTCACTGGAGAACTAAAGTGAACACCCAAATAACACGTATGCTATCATCGCCCCTATTCGCGCCATCAGGCGCCACCCGCCCCTTCTTCAATCCATTCGCGATTTCCGCCTCTGTCCGATGTGGTTTCCTGGCTGGCCTCGCTTTCGCGTCCTTTGTTTCTCAGGCCAGCTCTCAGGATGCTGAAGTCATTCCACCAGAAGCTATTGTCGTGAAATACTCGTTTGATGATGGCAATGCTACCGATACATCAGGTGGAGGAAATGATGGCACTGTCGTAGATGCCGCTACCAGCGAGGGCAAGGTTGGCGGAGCACTCGAGTTCGATGGCTCCGACGATACTTACGTCGAGGTGCCAGATCTCGGCGAACATGAGGACGTGACAGTGGCGGCATGGATCAAGATGACCGGCAGCGTCGGCACCTGGCGGGCAATTTACAATGTCAACGGCTGGAGTCCGGGCTGGGTACATCACCAGCTCTATCCAGACGATAGAATGGGGTTCTCGATCAACGGTAACCCGGGCAGTGGCAACCAATTTTCTGCCAGCACTTACGATGACACCATGCTCGATGAGTGGCATCACTCAGCGGTGGTCTACAGCAGTGCGGCAGGTGTGATTCGCTTTTATCTTGATGGAGAACTCGAAAAAGAGTCCGACTGGCCGGGCGGCTCAGCAGTGCTGACGCCAGCGCGCATCGGAGGCTGGGATGGCGGCGGTCGCGGTTTTGAGGGATCGATTGATGAGTTCACGATTCTCAATGTTGCCGCTGATGATGATCAGGTGAGATCCCTGGCTGGGGTCAGTGCTCCACGTGCACTCGCTGAGTTCTCGTTCGAGGATGGCACTGCCACCGACACTTCTGGAAATGAGAAAAATGCGACGCTGGTCGGCGCAAAAACAGTCACAGGAGAGGACTTCGCTGGAACCGCGCTTGAGTTCGACGGAAGCGATGGCCAATACCTTGAAGTTCCAGATCTCGGTTCGGCAGATGAGGTGACGATCGCGATGTGGTTCAAATCGACCGGTCGAGTTGGTGAATGGCGCGCACTCTACAACGCCGACGGCTGGAGCGAGGGCTGGGTGCATCACCAGATTCCCCCGAACAACAAAATCAGTTTTGCTCTTAATGGCAACGATGGTGACCAGTCAGGCACTACCGACTTCGACGCCAGTCAATTGGGTATCTGGCATCATTCTGCGGTGGTTTACAGCGCACTGGAACAGAAGATCCGCTTTTATCTGAATGGTCAGCTTGAGTCCGAAGTAGATTGGGGTGGAAACACGACCGTTCTTGGGCCGGCACGCATAGGCAGTTGGGATGGCGGCGGACGTGGCTTTGAAGGGCTGATCGACGACGTCGTAATCTGGCGCACTGCGGCTTCTGCCAGGCAAGTTGCAAGCATCATGGGGGACGACCGCAAACCTCGCCCTGAAGGAATCGTGATCGCGGCCTATTCGTTTGACGACGGAACGGCTAGTGACGCATCGGGCAGCGGCAACGATGCCTTAGTCGTAGAAGCATCCACAGCTGATGGCAAATTTGGCCAGGCTCTGGAGTTTGACGGTAGTGATCAAGTCTATGTGGAAACACCTGATCTCGGAGAACACGAAGAATTGACGATCGCCGCTTGGTTCAAAATGAGTGGCCGTACTGAAGACTGGCGCGTAATCTACAACGTCAATGGTTGGAGCCCGGGCTGGGTGCATCACCAGATCCGTCCGAACAATCTCATGGGATTCTCTCTCAATGCGAATGCTGGTGGTGGCGACCAGTCCGGAGAGATGCTTTTTGACTCCCAAGAGCTGGAGGTCTGGCACCACTCCGCAGTAGTCTACAGTGCCATCGAGCAATCGATTCAATTCTATGTCGACGGTGAACTAGACGCTGAAGCCGCCTGGGGAGGTAACCCGGCAATTCTGACAGAAGGTCGGATCGGCGGATGGGATGGCGGTGGACGCGGGTTCGAAGGATTGATCGATGAGGTGGCTTTTCTCGGCTATGCAGCGACTGCGGATGAGGTCAAAGCACTCATGGAAAATGGCCTCTTTGGATCGGATACTTTCCAAATTAACACGCTCAACTTCGTACCAGCAAGCAACGGTACTGCCAGCTACACTGAATTCAGTTGGGAGTCGCAACCGGGTGCGAATTATGTAATCGAAACTTCTCCAGCCCTCACGGATTGGGAGGAACTGACCGACGGCTTTATGAGCCAGGGCGATGAAACCACCTATCGACACGAAAATCCGGCAGGACTGATTCGTTACTATCGGGTTCGAGAGGAATAGGACGTAAAAACAGTCGTAAAATCAGAGTCGACGGGGCATTCTTGACTGAATGATCTGTTCCATTGAACTGGTCCATTAGCGTTGCCTGCAGCAACGGACAGGCAGACTATCAACTCGATCAACAGATGACACCAGCCGAGAACGAGCACCACGACAACTTCCTTCGCAGTTTTACCGTGAACGAATTGGCGATCCGTGCATACGTACGACGCTTGGTACCCACCCGCTCGGACGCCGACGATGTGATGCAAGAGGTCTCAGTGGTGCTCTGGAAAAAGTTCGGAGAATTCCGCAAAGATGGAAACTTTCGCGCGTGGGCATTTGGCGTGGCGCGTTTTGCTGCGCTGGCATGGCGACGCGACAAAGCGCGCGATCGGCTGGTGCTGGATGAAAATGTTGTGGCCAAGCTCGCTGTTGAAACAATCGACCATGAAGCACATCTCGCAAAGCAGCGCGAGGCACTTGAACGCTGTATGCAGAGGTTCGAGCGACCACAGCGTGACCTTTTGATGGCGGCCTACGAACCCGACTCACGGATTCAGGATGTTGCGTCCAACAGCGGCCGATCAATCCCAGGATTTTACCAATGGCTGCACCGCGTGCGCCGAATGCTGCTTGATTGCATTCAGCGCTCACTCTCCCAACAAACCGCATCAGAATAAAGTGGACTCCGAACTGGAAAACCTCACCCAAGCATACGTGAACGGAACGCTTAAGGGAGAGCAAATTGAACGCTTGAATGGCCTTCTGCTCGATGACGAGCAGGCACGTCGTGCGTTTGCCGAAGCCCTGAATCTAGACTCGGCGATTGCAGCGTCTGTAGAAGGTTGGAAGCTTGAGCAACGAAGGGAACCAGAGCACTTAGCAAACCCGTCGGTAACACGATGGAAGCATTGGCTCGGCTTGGCGGCCTGTCTTGCATTGGTCGCCAGCGTCGGTTCGCTGTGGCTCGACAGGCAACATCATTTCGCAACAGTCGAAAGAGACGTCGGAGTCGAGAGCCTGAACGCTGGCACACGGTTGGGCGGGCAGAGTTATTCCATTGTGGCAGGCACCATAGAACTGCTAACAGAGCACGGCGCGCGAGTCATCATCGAGGCACCTGCCGAGTTTCATTTTGAGTCAGCGCAACACTTGTATATGACGCGCGGTCGACTTTCAGCTGATGTCCCACCAGAAGCAATCGGCTTCACCGTGACTACACCTTCCGGCGAGGCTGTTGACCTTGGCACGCGCTTTGGCGTCGACATCCCTGAATCTGGCGCCTCTGAGATCCATGTGTTCGAAGGCGAAGTGATCGCTAAAGCCAGGGGCACCACCGAGGAACAAAGCCTCCGCGCTGGCGATGCACTTGCAATGCGGCAGGGCATCAGTGTCGCTCGAGATTTGCGCTCTTCTGCCTTCATCCAGTCAGACGAAATGAACGCACTCAGCGAGGGATCGAGCACAAAACAAGGCGCACTATCTGACGCAGCTCTCAGAGCATTGCGGGCGGATCCGGCAGCGATTGCCATTCTTGATTTCGAAAGTGGGCACCCTCATCCTGGTACCTACCGCACGGTTCAAGGTCGCTGGCCAGGCACGCGCGCACCGGAATTCATCCACAGCGGCGACCACCTCAAGCTCAATGTTGGCGGTGAACAGGACTGGCCCCAGCTCACTTTGGCCGCATGGGTTCGACTCGACCGACTCGGTGCCCCCTACCAGTCACTGTTCCACGCTGACGGCTGGGACAATGAGAATTTTGGTCTCACTCACTGGATGGTCAACGAGGCGACAACGATGCGGTTTGCGACTTGGGGAAACGTGCTTTCCGGCGGAGGGGAGAAACCTTATCCAGATTCACACACGCCTGTGCTAGCTGACCAGGGACGCTGGGTGCACCTGGCAGTCGTCTATGACTCAAAGTCAGGCACCGTGAGATTTTATCACAATGGCCGTTTCGACAATGAATTACACCAATCAACCGCGCATCCGGCCAAACTCGGCCCAGCGCAAATCGGCAACTGGAACGAGGCTGAGCGCAAGCTCAGTGGCCGCGTCGACGAGTTGATCATCCTGGGGCGCACGATGAATGATGCCGAAATTTTCGCATTATTCGACGCCGGAAATCCCTATCGCTAGTCTTGTTGTGAAATCGATCATTCTCACCGTTTTCATCATTCTCTGGGCCGCTGGAAAAATTGCCGCCGCACCCGAGCATGTCGACTTTGTCCGCGACGTCAGGCCCATTTTCAAAGAGCATTGCTACAGTTGCCATGGGGAGAAAAAACAGAAGTCAGGACTGCGGCTGGACATGCGCAGCGGTGCCTTTGAAGGAGGAGAATACCACCAACCGACTATTTCCCCTGGCAACTCGGCCGCGAGCAATCTGATACGTTTTATTCGAGGTGAAGACGAAGAGATGCGAATGCCGGCAGAAGGCGATGGACTCTCAGCAAAAGAAATCGAGACACTAACCACCTGGATCGACCAGGGAGCGGTCTGGCCGGACGGTGTCGACTTAGTGAAGCCGGAAGACCGCGCCGACCACTGGTCGTTCAAGCCGCTGGCCGACTTCAATACAGAGCGCGATATCGATTTCCTGATAGATGAGAAACTTGCAGCAGCCGGATTGGAAAGATCGCCAGAGGCCGATCGGCGCGTCTGGTTGCGACGAGTCTACTTCGACTTGATCGGCTTACCTCCAACACCAGAGCAGGTAAGGACATTCATAGCCGACACAAAGGAGGGAGAGCACGCTCGGGTAGTCGACGAATTACTGCGTTCTCATCACTACGGCGAGCGCTGGGCTCAGCACTGGTTGGACGTAGTGCGCTACGCTGATACGCATGGCTTCGAGGTCAATACGCCTCGCCCTAATGCATGGCCGTATCGCGATTACGTCATCGACGCCTTCAACAACGATACTCCGTTTGATCAGTTCATCCGCGAGCAACTCGCAGGTGATCAACTTGGAAAAGATGCTGCCACTGGATTCCTGGTGACTGCTGCCCGGCTGCTGCCTGGCCAGATTGGTAAGGATGCGCCATCCATGCGACTGGCCCGACAGGACGAGCTCGGAGAAATCGTGATCAACACCAGCGAAGCATTTCTCGGTCTTAGTGTCGGATGTGCGCGTTGTCACAACCACAAGTTCGATGCGATTTCGGCGAAAGATTACTATTCGATGCAGGCCTTCTTTGCGGGAGTCACCTACGGCGATCGCCCTATCCAGTCGGCTGAGGCCAATATCTCGCGCAGGCAGGCCGAACATCTGAAATCGCGTGTGCGCGAGATCGATCGCGCCATGGCTGAGCTTGTGCCACTGGCGAATTCCGACAGTAAACGTCCGCCGGTGAACGCGTTGCTGAACGTCGAACGATTTGCTCCAGAGAGAGCACGCAAAGTGCGATTCACAATCCATAAGACGAACCTTTACGAACCCTGCATCGACGAGCTGGAAGTGTTCGACACTGCGGGAAACAATGTCGCGCTCGATGCTCCCGGCGTGATTCGCAGCGCCTCCGGGAGCAACGTCGAAGCTAACCGTCACCAGCTGGAATTCATCAACGATGGCGAATTCGGCAACAGTCGCAGCTGGATGTGCAGTGAATCCCACGGTGGGTGGGTGATGATAGAGTTTCCCAGCGAGCATACCATTGATAGAATTGCATGGGCGCGGGACCGCAACGGGAAGTTTACCGACCGGCTCGCGATTGAGTACACGATCGAGGCTGCGAATGAGTCGGGCCAATGGCGAATCGTAGCAGACTCAACTGACCGCAGCAAAGGTGAGCCAAGAACGCAGACAGATCTCACCGGGCTTGGCCCGAAGCAGCAGGCGGAAGCGAAAGCCTTGCTCGAAGAAAAGAGAATGGCTCAATCTCAGCTGGCGAAACTGGAGAGTGCGCAGACAGTTTTTGGAGGCGTATTTGGGAAGCCCGAGCCGATGCACTTGTTAAATCGCGGTGATGCCGAACAGCCGAAAGAGGAAGTTGCACCAGCGGTTTTGAGCGCCCTCGGTGACCTCACACTTGAAAAAGATGCTCTCGAATCGGAGCGCCGTATAGCGTTAGCCAGCTGGATCGCCGATCCCGAAAATCCGCTGACTGCACGCGTAGCGGTCAACCGAATCTGGCAGGGGCATTTTGGCATGGGATTAGTTGAAACCTCAAACGATTTCGGGCGAATTGGAGCTGCTCCATCGCACCCCGAACTGCTCGACTGGTTGGCAGCGGAGTTCATCCGTTCTGGTTGGTCGATGAAGCACATGCACCGGTTAATTGTTCTCTCGGATACCTATCGCCAGTCGGGGAAGATCAATCCGAAGGCGATGAAAAAAGACGCTGACGTGCGGCTGCTGTGGCGGTTCCCATCGCGGCGTCTCGAGGGGGAAATCATCCGCGACACGATCCTGGCGGTGAGTGGTCAGCTCAATCTCAAGACCGGTGGGCCTGGTTTCGATCTCTTCAAGTCGCGTGGAGGCCTTAGCGGGTTTCCTCCTGTCGACAAGTTCAAGGACGATGGGCTACGACGCATGATCTACGCACACAAGATCCGCATGGAACCTGACGCGGTGTTTGGCGCTTTCGATTGCCCCGATGCCGGCCAGAGCGTGTCGCGGCGGCGCCAATCTACCACGCCGCTCCAGGCACTGAACCTTTTCAACAGTCAGTTTACGATCGACCAGGCGAATGCACTCGCAAAGCGGGTCGAGTTGGAGTTCAAACAGAATACTACGGCACAGATCCGGCGAATCTACCAGCTGGCCTATGCGCGTCAGCCGGAGCCAATCGAACTCGCCGACGCACAGATGATCGTTCGCGAACACGGCCTGCAGACGCTTTGCCGCGCAATGATCAACAGCAGTGAATTTCTTTTTATTCCATGAATCACGACTACGCAGAACACCTCTCTCCAAATGGGCGACACCTGCTGGACAGGCGGGGATTTCTCACTAACAGCGCGACCGCGCTCAGTTCAGTCGCGCTCACCAGCCTACTCGGGCGTGAAGGACTGCTCGCGAACTCAAGACCGGTGATCGATCCAGCGCGACCGTATGCACCGCGTGCACCCCACTTTGCACCCAAGGCTAAAAACGTCCTGGTGATCTTCTGCGCGGGTGCCGTCAGCCAGCTGGAAACCTGGGACTACAAGCCGGAACTGATCAGGCACGATGGCAAACCACTCGCAGGCGGACCGGCAGTGACATTCCAGGGACCAGCAGGGAACCTGGCACGACCGCAGTACGATTTCCGCCCACGTGGACAAACTGGCAAAATGGTTTCCGATATGATCCCGCATCTTGCCGAGCTGACGGATGATATCGCCTTCATCCACTCGCTTACCAGCAAATCGAATACCCACGGCCCAGCCGAAAATTTTCTATCTACGGGTTTCGTCCAGGACGGCTTCCCGAGCATGGGCGGCTGGGTCAGCTACGCGCTTGGGAGCGAGAGCCAGGATCTGCCAGCGTTCGTCTCGATTCCCGATCCGCGTGGGGTGCCACAGGCGAGCGTCAACAACTGGGGCCCCGGCTTCCTCCCCGCTGAGTTTCAGGGCACACCATTCAGCGCGTCTAAACCGGTACGCCACCTCATACCTCCAGCCGGAATCAGCGCCTCCCAGGATCGCGCCGCTCGTTCCCTCCTGCAACGGATGAACGCTCGCCACCTCGAGAAAAATCCTGGCGATGGCAAGCTCGCCGCGCGTATCGCAAGTTACGAACTCGCCGCACGGATGCAGCTCAGCGTCCCGGAAATTGGTGACTTGAGCACCGAGCCCGCCCACGTATTGCAGCGCTATGGAGCCGATGACACAAAGAACTCCGTTAAAGCTGGCTTCGCCAGGAACTGTATCCTTGCGCGGCGGTTACTTGAACGGGGCGTCCGCTTTGTACAATTGTTCAACGGGGCATATGCCAGCGGTGGCAAACTCAACTGGGATGGTCACAGCGATCTGAAAAACCAATACGATGTGCATGCGGAAATCCTCGACCAGCCCGCCGCCGCACTCATCAAAGATTTACGCGAACGCGGCCTGCTCGAAGAAACGCTCGTCGTCTGGTGCACAGAGTTTGGGCGCATGCCGATGTTCCAGAAGGGAGCGAAAGGCCGTGATCACAATCCCGACGGCTTCACTTGCTGGATGACCGGCGCTGGCATCAAGCCCGGAGTCAGCCACGGTGTCACTGACGATCTCGGGCGTGAAGCGATCGAACACCCCCACCCACTTTACGACTTCAATGCGACGATTCTCCACCTCCTCGGTCTCGATCACGAGAGACTAACATTTTACCACAACGGCATCGAGCGGCGACTTACGAACGTAGAGGGTCATCTAATTCGAGAAGTGCTCGCGTAACAGGGCATCCGCAGGAGGAAAATGGGAAATCAGGCGGCTACCAGCTCCTTCTGGCCTGCAGAGCCGGACTACTTGCTCTCCACTGGCTCTAAAATTCCTAACCGCCAGTCGAACGCACCATAGTCCTTTTCGGATTTGTCCTTGTCTATCATTCCCTGGAAAAGGAATCGCAGATTTTCGGGATCGACGATCAATTGCTGGTCAGTGCCAGCGCGCAGGAGTTCACCATGGCTGATATTATCAGTCCAGGCTGTGACGCCTTCTGCAGGCCGAACATTGCTGGCACCTGCGAATGGCTGCGCTTCCGTGTCTGCCAGCGGTGACCATTTTCCATCGAGTCGATCGGCAATGTATGCCTTGTAATGACGGCGCCCGCTTTGTTCGATCAATGTTAGATACTGATCTCGCCCTTTAAGGCGGTAGGTGTGGCTGGCTTCAAAGATCCTCGCCCGAAGCGCAACTTCGCATTCGCTGAATCCTGCAGGAAAGTTTTCGAGCGTTGTCCACAGCCGCCACATCTTACCATCGAGGCTGGTGAAAAACAAATAGGCGCGCGCGTCGTCACAAATTATCCAGTAATCGAGTCCGCCTACAATTCTTGGATCATCGGGGCCACCGTCCAGACCCGGCATTGGCGCAGCCTTGGTCCATGATGTCGGGTCGTTGATGTCTGTCGTCGTCGAAAAAGCTACCCACATTTTCACAGCGCCGGGCATTCCAGCTTGATAAACGAGGTACCACTTCTCATGAGGCGCAAAGAAAAAGACCTGCGGAGCGCAGAAGTAGTCGCTATCGCAGATATCCAGCAGCGTGCGTTCCGACTGCTGGGCATCTTCCCATTTTTCAAACGAGCAGTATTCAATGGCCGACCGCGTGGGCAACTTTACGGTCATGAACAAATGCCAGCGTCCGTCGTGTTGAACAACAGTCGGATCCTTTTGTGCCCTGCTCGGTTCGTCAGTACGTTTCTCGGGCGCGATGAGTGGCGCTGTATATTCCCAGGCAGTGGGCAGTTGCAGTGCATCGTCAGCAAGGAGGCACGCTGGAACGACAAGTAGAAAGGCAAACAGTCGAATGATCGTCATCTTAAAAAATGGGAAAATGGTTATTCGCAAATTTGCTGTATCATTGCAGCCCTGAGTTGCTCCTGAGTCAGTCGCCCTTTGAACGCCTGGATCATCTGAATTCCAAGTTGCTGGCCGGCTCTGTTATCACGCATCTCAGTGACAGACTCTGGCCGTCCTTTGCGCGCCTGCAGCCAGTCGATCATGTGCAGCCCCCAGCTGGGCAACCAGCCCAATGGCCCGAGAAGGATCAAGGCTGCCTGCAGGCGCAAATGTCGAATCGCCTGACCACGTTGATTGTGTTGAATCAATTCCGTGCGAAACCCGGTGATCTCGAGTTCTCTCGACTGCACACCGTGCTTTAGATTTGCCCGGACAATCGCGAACAACGTTGCCGATGCCTTCAACCGCTGACGCCATCCCTTGGCTGGCACGAGACCCGCCATTTCATCTACAAATCGTTCGCATGCGTTCACTCGGGCACTCTAGAGCTACGTCGCCCCTGCGCTACTCAAAAGCTTGGCGATTCTTCCATTCAATTTTCGAGGGGCTCCTGTGCCGCTGGACATTGCTCCAATTCTGCTGCAAAGTCGACATTGTCATGAAAAACATCCGTCTTGCGACTGTGGCCCTCGCGATTTCGATCGCCAGCATCACCACCCTGCGGGTAAGTGCCGATGAGGACTTACCCGACCACAATCTGTCCGAATGGCGCGTTGGAGACGTGCTGATCGGAGAAAAGGTCGACCTTAAAAAGGCCGATGGAAAAGTTGTTGCGATCGAATACTGGGGCACGCGGTGAGGCCCGTGTCTGGCTCAAATGCCCCATCTGGTTCAGATGGATCGTCGTTACTCTAAGAAAGGATTACTGATAATCGGAGCAGAGTCTCAAAAAAGCTCGGTTAAAGATATTCAGAAAATCGTCGATGAATATAGGGTAAAGTTTCCAATCACAAAGGGAGCCAGCGGCCCTATTTCTACGGGTGGAATCCCCCACATGTTTGTGTTCGATACGAAAGGAAAACTCGTCTTTGCGGGTCATCCTGGAAACGCAGACGCTGAAAAAGCGATCAAAAAAGCCCTGAAAGGCACCACTGCAAGCGAAGGCTCCACAGCCGATGGCAAGGACAGCGCACTCGATGTCTTCCAACGCAAAGAACTCGTGGCCGAGCGTTCCTGGACGAATTCCGATGGCAAGGAGCTGGTCGCAGCACTGACGTCATTGAGCGGCAGCACTGGAACCTTCAGACGGCCGGATGGACGCACATTTGAATACGACATCACTAACCTGTCAGAGGATGACCAGAAAGTCATAACGGAAGCGAGCACCAGCGAGTAGTCGCCACTTTAGCGTAATCCTGAATTTCATCTGACGAGCGTCGGCGGCCATTGGGTCACCGACGCTCGTTGCTTTCCGGGTAGGCCGATTCCATAGCGCGAGGATTTTCAGCAGATTTAGTGCTGGGAATCCCGGCGTTTCTGCATAAACAGTGCTCCGTTATGACGGAAAAGCGGAAACAGTATCCATTCGACGAAACCGAAGAAAAATGGCAGCGGATTTGGGAAACGGAAAAAACCTTCCGTTGCCCGAATCCCGGCGACCCTGGCTTTGATCCCTCAAAGCCAAAATACTACGCCCTCGACATGTTCCCCTACCCTAGCGGAGAGGGCCTGCACGTCGGCCATCCGGAAGGATACACCGCCACCGATATCGTGTCCCGCTACAAGAGAAAAAAGGGATTCAATGTGCTACACCCGATGGGCTGGGATGCCTTCGGCCTGCCTGCTGAGCAGTATGCCATTCGCACCGGGCAGCACCCGCGAATCACAACTGAGCGCAATATCGACCGCTTCCGGCACCAACTCCAGCGCATCGGATTTTCCTATGACTGGGATCGCGAAGTCAACACCACGGACCCCAAATATTACAAGTGGACGCAATGGATCTTCCTGCAGCTTTACAATTGCTACTGCGATGAAGAAACGAAGAAAGCGCGCCCTGTTTCTGAATTGGAAGCAAAAGGCTTGAGCCGCGATGAGATCGATGAGCGCCGCCTGGCTTACGTCGCAAAAGTGCCCGTGAACTGGTGTGCTGAGCTAGGCACCGTGCTGGCGAATGAAGAAGTCGTCGATGGCAAAAGTGAAGTCGGCGGGTTTCCCGTGGAGCGGCGTCCCATGCGTCAGTGGATGCTGCGGATCACCGCATTTGCAGATCGCCTGATCGATGAACTGGAGGGGCTTGACTGGCCGATTGGAATCATCAAGCGTCAGCGCGACTGGATCGGTCGCAGCGAGGGAGCGGAAGTGGATTTCAAAGTTGCAGGATCTGAGGAAAAACTACGCGTCTTCACCACGCGTCCGGACACTTTGTTCGGTGCCACTTACATGGTGCTCGCGCCCGAGCATCCGTTGGTCGATGAGCTGACGACTGCCGAGCAGAAGGAAGTGGTCGACAGTTACAAAGAGGAAGTTGGCCGCAAGTCTGACCGGGACCGTGAGGAAGCGAAAGTCAAAACCGGGGTCTTCACGGGCGGCCATGCGGTCAATCCTGTGAATGGCGAACAGATTCCGATCTGGATCGCCGACTATGTCATGATCAGCTATGGCACTGGGGCAATCATGGCGGTTCCCGCCCACGATGACCGTGATTTCGAGTTCGCGACCAAGTTCGGGCTTTCGATTGTGGAAGTGGTGCAGCGACCGGAAAATCAGAAAGGCGATGGTTGTTTCTCTGGCCATGGCACCGCGATTAATTCACCGTTGATCGATGGTCTGTCTACAGCTGAAGCGAAATCGAAGATTATCGCCTGGCTGGCAGAACAAGGTGCGGGCGAGATGAAAGTGAACTACAAGCTGCGCGACTGGCTATTCGCCCGCCAGCGTTACTGGGGCGAGCCATTTCCCGTTATCTGGGAGAATGGCAAACACCAAACCGTGCCAGCTGACGAGCTTCCGGTGTCGCCACCGGACATGGACGATTTCAAGCCCACCGGAACCATCGATCCGCCGCTGGCAAAGGCAACCGACTGGGTGCGTTACTCTGAGACCGCTGCGCGCGAGACGAACACGATGCCCCAGTGGGCCGGCTCCTGCTGGTATTACCTTCGCTACTGCGATGCACAGAACAGCGATCGCTTTGTGGGCAAAGAAGCAGAAAACTATTGGCTGGGCGGCGGCAATCACGGAGGTGTTGACCTCTACATCGGCGGCACTGAACACGCGGTTCTGCACCTGCTTTACGCTCGTTTCTGGCACAAGGCATTATTCGATCTGGGCCACGTTTCCACGCCGGAGCCATTCCACAAATTGATCAACCAGGGCCTTATCATGGGCGAGGACGGACGCAAAATGTCCAAGCGCTGGGGCAATGTGGTCGATCCACTGGATGTTATCAAGGAATACGGCGCCGACTCGCTGCGCCTGTTCGAAATGTTCATGGGGCCACTGGAGCAGGTCAAACCCTGGAGCACCAAGGGTGTCGAAGGTGTGCATCGCTTTCTTGCCCGGGCGTGGCGCATGTTCATGGATGCCGATCAAGAAGGCAACTGGAGCATCTCCAGCCGCATTCAAGAGGCAGAGCCGACCAGCAGCCAGTTGAAAGTGCTGCACGAAACGATCAAGAAAGTCAGCGAAGACTGCGAGACACTCAGCTTCAATACTGCCATCGCGCAGATGATGGTCTTCGTCAATGAACTGACCCACGAACAAGTGCGCCCGCTTTCGGTGATGATCGAATTCCTCAATGTGCTCAATCCCTTCGCTCCACACATTACGGAAGAGCTCAACGAACAACTCAACGACAAGTTCCCAACACTGGGCAGCCAGACGATCGCCGATCAGGGATGGCCAGAGTGGAATGAAGACTTCCTTGTCGAATCCGAGATCGAAATCGTCGTCCAAGTCAATGGCAAGCTCCGTGACAAGATGAAGGTCAGTGTCGACATCAGCAAGGAAGACATGGAGAAAGTCGCTCTGGCAGCCGAGAAAGTGCAGCCCTTTATCGAAGGCAAAACTCTCCGCAAAGTCATCGTGATTCCTGGAAAGCTGGTGAACATTGTAGCGAACTAAATGGCGGCTCGGAGTGCGCCAAATTGTGATTAGAACAGTATCGCTCTGACGAACTCTTCGAGATGTGGCGGATGAGTGCGTTGTCCCCGGATGACGACGGCAATTTCTCGCTCGTAGCGCACTTTCAAGGGAATTTTCTGCACCACACGTCGGCGAGCGTAGAGTGGCAGGGCACGATTGGGCACTAGGCCCCAGCCCATGCCGAGCGAAACGAGGTTGACGATCAAATCCAGATTGGCCGTTTGAATCGAAGCCTTCGCCGCAATTTCCTGCTGGTCTAGCCAGTGTCTAAGAGCGCGTCCGGTTCCTGTAATTTCTGACGGCAGGATCCAGCGTTGGTTGGGGGCATTATTGCGCAGCTCTGTCAGCGTGAGGAGCGATTTACTTCTACGATCAACACTGGCATCAGGAGGAATGATCAGGGTGAACGCGTCCGTAAAGCGGTGCGTTTTGACTAGTCCTTTTGGGAGCGATTGCTGCGCAGTCAGCAGCCCAACATCGAGTTCGCCAGTCTGCAGGAGATCGAGAAGCGTCGCTGAAGAATCGTAGACGACGTCCGTGATCGTTTCAGGATGCTCGCGGCTATGTGCATTGAAAAATCCAGGCAGGTAAGACAGACCAATCGAACGAGAAATACCCACACGGATAAGTTTTGGTGCCTCTGTAAACTTCTCGCGTATTTCACGCACCGTTCCAGTCAAGGACGCCAGCAGTGACGCTGACGCATTAAACAGGTATTCGCCCGCCGGCGTCAATCGCACCGCTCTGGTCGTCCGCTCGAACAACGGCAGGCCGAGCCGTTCCTCAAGTCTCTGCACCTGTCGAGTGACTGCGCTTTGGGTCAATCCAGCACGCTTGCCTGCATGAGTAAAGCTACCCGACTCCGCAACCAGGCGAAACAGGTGAAGGGCATGCACATCGATTGGTAATTCATTCTCAATATTCATGAATGCATTCTTTTGATTCATTTTACGCAATGACCTTGCAAACGCAAGCTTCCTCCATGTCCAAGACACTACTATTACCACAAACTGGCCGCGAAGATGCCTTTCCGGAAAACGTTACCGGCGAGTTCTACGTCAATACCGACTGTATCATCTGTACGCTGTGCAGTGAAATTGCAGCTGATGTCTTCCGCACCAGTGAAGACGGCGATCACAATTACGTTCATACCCAACCGACAACAGCGGAGCAACTGGCCTCGGCTGAGGAAGCGCTCGAATGCTGCCCGGTGGAAGCGATCGTAAGAGACGAGGCGTAACGTCGTTGGCACCCTTCAATCAATCCAACACTCGAATAAGACCTGCTCCTGAAGTAGCTGCATCGTCTCTGCTTTTTCAGGAGTATGGTCCTCGTATCCGTGCAGATGCAGGAGGCCATGTGCAATGTAGAGAGCTAACTCTTTCACTTCCGAAATCTTGAATTCTTCAGCCCTGGATCGCCCGGTATCGACACTCACAATGATCTCACCGTGATGAAACGTGATTACGTCCGTTGCCCCTTCGATGTCCATGAACTGCACATGGACGTCAGCGATTTTTTCATCAGACACAAGCGAGATCTCGACCTCAGTCACCTGTTGCAGTGGCGACGGGACACCATCCTTGGTAGCTGCAGGCAAGGGTAGCGTCCTGACGATTGCTCTCTCTGCGAACGACTGCAGAGCTACCAGCATCTGCGCATCTATCCCAAAGTGATCGTAAACGGTGATCTCAGGCGGCTGTTCCAACCTTACTGGGCTTACTCTGCTTCTTTGCCACTGACGCAGCCTTATCCTTGCTCTTATTTTCTTCTGAATCAGAGGCAGCAGCATCTGCAGACTTCCCTTCCAGCTTCTGAGTCTTCGCCCGTTTATCTTTCTTCAGGATCTCGGTCTTTCCCTTATCCCTGTCTCTCGCGCCCGGTGCCGATTCTTCCGACGGATAAACAATGCGACTGTGCATGATACTGCGCAAGGTGCCGACCAAGCTGGTCTTGATCATGTCCAACTCGCGCAGTGTCAAATTGCACTCGTCGAGTTGGCCGTCATTGATGCGGCTGCGGACAATCTCATCCACCAATTGCTCCACTTTCTGTGGCGTCGGCTTCTGCAGTGAACGAGATGCGCTCTCCACCGAATCCGCAATACTTATGATCGCGCTCTCTCGGAACTGCGGTTTGGGTCCAGAGTAACGAAAATTCTTTTCTGCGACTTCGGGCACATCATCTTCGTTGGCCTTACCTTCTTCAACGCTTTGCTGAATATTATCTCTGGCTTCCAGTGCCTTGCGGTAGAAAAAATAGACCAGTGCCGTGCCGTGGTGCTGCTGAATCACATCGTGAATTTCAGAATTCAGATGATGCTTCAGCGCAAGGTCGACGCCATCTTTGACATGGGCCATGATCACCAGGGCACTCATTGTTGGCGTCAAATCGTCGTGGGGATTTTGATCCGGCGATGCATTCTCAATAAAATAGGTGGGCTTGCTGAGTTTTCCAATGTCATGGAAATAGGCACACACTCGACACATCGTCGCGTTGGCACCAATTGCTTCAGCCGCTGCCTCAGACAGGTGTGCAACCATTTGGCTGTGTTGATAGGTTCCTGGTGCCTCCATTGACATCCGCTTCAGTAGCGGGTGATTCAAATCTGATAACTCGACCCAGCCAATGTCGGTAGTGACGCGAAAGCTTGCCTCAAGGAATGGCAGACATCCGCCCACCAGCATCCCTGAAAAGATGCCGGTCAAAATTCCGCAGAGAACTTGCACTCCAACCACTTGCCACTCCGCAGACGAAATACCGCTCAATGTGAACGGCGCCAAAACTCCAAGAAGAATCAACAACCCAACCGTCGCGACACCCGAGTAAAACCCCGCCTGCACTACACGGCCACGCTTACGTGCGTTCTGCGTAATATAAATACTCAGCAGACCGACAAAGAGAGAAACAATCAAAAATACGAACAGCGTATCTGCCGTCCCTGCCGGCACCAGGAGACACCCCAGTAAGCTACCGAAGATCACGGCGAACAGTCCCTGATTGCGGCCGAGAAGAATCGTCAATATCATCGGTGCCAGAGCGAGCGGCAGCAGCAGCAGCTTAAAGGATTCCTGCAGGCCGTTGGTTGCAACGATCCAGTCGAGCACCCGGATCATGGAAACTTGCAGGAAGACCAAGCCGAAGATGAGGAACTGCATACTGTTCCTGCGAAATTGTTCTGGATGTGCCACTCGCTGCTGAATGACCGCGATGATCATGAGCAACAGTGAGACGACCACAATCTTGGCCGGCTCATCAAAGAATACGGAAACCTCCTTGGTCCAGCTCATCACCAGCACCAGGAATCCGCCGAAGAAGGTTGCGTAGATGAGCGACTTCACCAGCGGGCTGTAGCAAAGCATGTTCATCAACGCGCTTTGATTTTGCTCTCTGCGCTTCTTGCCACAGGAGAGGCCTTTGCGCTGAAGTTGCATTCGTTTGATACTGTCAATCATGACGGGAAGTTCGCTGCGATCCAGAGGATCACTGCGAAGCAGAGTGGGTAGCAGGTGTGCTCTCAGCAATCGATTTCATAGGCGACAGAATCAGATCTCTATTCAGACCACGGAAACCCTACAGCGTCCAGTTTCGAAATCAATACTACTCGACCTCGATTCTAGTCCATATGGAAATAGCTTCGAATTATCACAGTTGAGATTTTCACAACTGACATCGAAGGTATCTTCAAACAATCAGCCAGTTAGCAATGGGAGCTCCAAACGCGACGGGCACCCGGAACCCATCGGGAACGGTGAATTTTCCAGCGCAAAAATTTCGAAAAATGCTGAAGTAAAGCGCTTCAGACACCCGGCATGCTGTGGCCACCGGGCATCTGAAACGCAGATTCCCACTCTAAGACGATACCAGGGGCAACTGCATGTGCCCACCTCGTCAACGGTGTATACTGAGGTCAGGCAAAATTCTTACAGGAAATCGAAAGATAAAAACATTTACCCAACGGTAAACTTCACGTCGCGCACCGTCTTTTCACCAAATCTGGCGCGCACCTTTGTGAGAATTTCGCGTTTGAACTCCTGCTCCAGCAGGTAGAGGAGAGTCGACTGCAGCACGGCGATGGTCAGCACACGATGCTGCAATCTAACAGGCCGCGAATTTGCACCCAAAAAATCGCCGACGATGGCCTGCCACTCAGCAGTGATTGCTTCTGCGTTGATCTGATCCTGAACTCCTACCTTGCGCATGATTCCGGGCACCAGATCGGATATCGGATGCTCGAAAACATGCGTCTTGCGATCAACCCGGCAGCCGTGCCACTCACCCAGAACACGTGCCCGGACACGGGCGCGCTCATACTTTGACTTTGACGGCATCGCAGAATGTTGCACTTCGCGGCAACAAATGAAAACGAAAACCACGCTGATCGGCAGGTGATATTACCTGTCGCGCAGCGTGGTGAAAAGTTTTCGCGGAAGTGGTGGGAAAATCAGGCGGTGCCGTCGTCACCGATCGCCTCTACCGGGCAACCTTCCATGGCTTCTTCGCATAGACCACGTTCCTCATCATTTTCAGGTTGCTTAAAGACGAAGGAATAACCGCCATCTTCCTGGCGGGTGAAGTTCGCGGGAGCAGTCTCACGACAGAGGTCACAGTCGATGCACTGGTCATCGACGTAATAGGTGCCGCCGATGTTGTCCTCGTATTTGTTCTCTTGATCAGCCATGAATTCTTGTTAGTTCGGTTGGAAACCGAAAAATAGGGAATAGTTCCGCGCTTGCAATCGTTTTTTCTGGCCAGTTGCACTGGCGTGGAATCGAATGCTAACACATTTCATCACAATGAGTTGCTATCCTATTGCGTGGACAGCAGCTGCAGATTGAACTCATCCTCAGGAATATTTGCGGTACTTCCATCGACGCGGATGACGAAGCGCTTCCCATCCGCAGCCCATGGTGCCGCCAGAATCACCGAATCCCCTTTTGAACTGATACTACGTCCAGGCAGGTAAATCATAGGTTTCCCCTGCCCAGTTCCTTCGTCGACGATTCGCAAGCTACTGGGGTCAATCCGATCGGGAACTAACACTCCGAGGTTGTCAGGAAAATTGCCTTCATTCTCAGCAGCGAAGACCTGCAGGGCGACAAATGCCTGCTTCAATTTAACCGCGCCTACGCGTTCATCGATTTGCGCATTTTCCACGGCCGCTGCTGCATTCGGACGCCCCGGAACTGCCACTGGTCCACCACCGAACGGATCACCTGGTTGGCCCAGCGCCTGGTCCATCTGTAACTGCTGCTGCATTTGAAAATTCGATTGCGCCTGCTGTTGCTGCATCGCGTAAAAGGGCACCGCAGCGCCACCGATCATTGCGAGAGGGAGAACCGCAGCAGTGGCGATGGTCGCCTTGTGCGATGCTGCATTATTCTGCGTGTAGAGGATTCCATCTGGAAGATTCTGGCCTACTCCAGCCACACCAGAACCATTAAGGTCGGGCATTAATGTTGCGGTCAGATTTTCGATCGCGGACAAGACTGCCTCTGGCGGCCCACCCATTCCTTGCGCACCTGCTTGATTCATCAAAGCATGAGTGACCTTCTGAATTTCACTGTAGAGTTCGGGCGACGCGTAAGAGAACGAATTTCCTTCGGCAGGCAAGCCGTCGATTGCTGCCGTAAATTCGGCATCACTGCTGAGCCGAGTGCCGCTGCCCAGACATTCATCCAGATAGGATTGGCGGCTGACAAGAAATACCCGGTCGGTTGATTTTTCCTTCACCAACAGGGGCGCGTAGATCCCCATGCTTCCGTCTGGCGGAACCTGCATGATCATTTTTTGAAAGTTATCGTCTTCGCTGTAGTCGAAAGGCCCTTCTCCCTCAGTGATAAATTTTTCTTCTAGAGAATCGAACAACCATGCTGCATTCTCCACGCAGATTAAGGCATCAATCGAAGGAATAGCGGGTGCCTCTGGCGGCAATGGCATCGGCGTATCGGCAATGATGCTGGCCACCAGGATCACTCGTCCATTGGCATTGCCTAAAAAATCTGCAACAGAGAACGAGAGGTCAGCAAATTTGGTTTCCAACATCTCATCGAACGGCTTTTGAATCTCCTGGCTGTCAAACTTGGCAACGACTTTCTCGGCCGTGTCTCTGACAGCTTTGAGGTTCACTTCCTGTTCTACCACCAGGTCAGCACCGGCTGGTGCCAATGGCGCGTAATGCAGTGGCTCTCCATCTCCACCCAGCAGATTCAGTAATCCTGACCTACCATCAGGAATGTAGACAAAGGTCTTATTTCGATAGCCGTTTTCCGTCTTGATCGAACTCGCTCCCAGAGCTTCAATTTTGCCAATTCCCAGCTCCTTGATGATCTCCCGCACATCCACAGGAGGAACCTCACCAGTATCGGCGAAAGCATTGTAAATCTCGTTGATGTGCTCGCCCAGGCGATCGACATCGCCATCCAGTTCAACGTATCCATAGAACGGGCCACCTAGATCGAGATGTCTCGAAACCGCGGCAAAATGCGCGCTCTGATCCCCAGTCTGAGCGACAGGTGTTGCCGCCGCGACATCAGCCAGAGGTTGCCCGGATGAGTTCCCTCCTGTCGCAGCATTTGGGGCCACGCGCTCGCAGCCAGCGCCCAGGCCGAGACAGCAAGTGACGCTGGCCAGCAAGGAAAAATTTCTGAGTTCAGACAATGCATTCATAGTTTCGTTAGTCGTGGGAGATTCGGGTAATGAGCGATCCAGCTGGCCGTTTTTGCTTCTGCTTCGGCGTGGCCACTGGCGATGAGACTGAGCATTTACTACTTTTTGGCAGTCGCAGTTATTTTCTTTAGGACGACGTCTTCCTGCGGCAAGAATGGCACTTCGTAGTCATTGTGATCTGATTCGTCGTCCTTCTTTTTGCCCAGACGCAGGGTGCCTTTCGTCTGAACTTCGAGATTGCCAATTTTTTCGACGACTTCCATTCCTTTGGTCACTTTCCCGAACACTGTGAATCCTGATCCGGAAAGCATTGGGGCATCGAGTGCCTTGTTCTCGGCGAGGTTAATAAAAAATCCCGACTTCGCGCTATCTTTGTTATCCGCCCAACGCGCAGCAGCAATTGCTCCCTTCACATTCTTCAAACCGTTGTCAGCCTGGCTTTTGACTGCCTCACGCTTGCCTGTGTCTTTTCTTACATACTCGCCATCTTTGTTCTTAACGAATCCCCCACCCTGGACGATGTAGCCCTTCTCAACTCGGTGAAAAAGCGTTTTCTCGTAGTAGCCATCCCGCACATACTTGAGGAAATTGTCTACCGTCTCTTTCGCCTTTACCCGATCAAGCTCCAGTTCAACGTCACCGTGCGATGTCTCCATCGTCACCACATACACTTCGGTCTTGTCTTCCTCCTTTTTCTTGTCGTCTTTCTTCTCATCTGCAGCAGTGGACAAGAAGGTCAGGAGCGAGAACGCGCCGAGCGTCACCACCAGGGGCTTGAGAAATGTGCGGAAAACCATGCAGGGAGACTACGGTTGCCGAACAGCCGTTGCAAGCTAGACCGCATCACCCGCTGAATTTGGAAATTTCCCGCAATCCCTCGATACCCACTATTCGACTGATCAGGAGTCTTTCTTTGGCGCGGAAGACTTAGAACTGGACGACGACGAGTCGCTCGACGAAGACGCTTTTGATTCTCCCCCCGACGATTTCTTAGCCCCACTGTCGCCAGTTGAACTAGTTGCGCCAGAATCGCCAGTTGATCCGGAATCGCTTTTCTTCGAGCTGGAATTCGAGTCGCTTTCACTCTTTGCGCCTTTTTTGTAGGACTCGCTGCGGTAGTCGGTCTCGTAGAATCCCGATCCTTTGAAAATGATCCCGGCACCCGTGCCAATCTTCCGCTTCACATGGCCATCGCAGCTGTCCAATGGGCAGTCAGTGAGACGATCATCTGACATGCTTTGGAAAAACTCAAACGTGTGGTCACACTTTTCACAAACGTAATCGTAAGTGGGCATAGCAGGAAGAATAGTTCAGATTTGGGTGTAAATCGACTCGGCATCCATTGCCGCGACGGAGGGCACCAGTAGCGAAATTGATCCTGGCCGCAACGGATTTTCTCAATCGTTCCCAGCTGGAATGCTAACGGGCTGCCTCAAACTGCTTCGCCCGCTCCGCAAAACCAGATTGGGGATACAACGCGACAATGTCTCGACTGCAATCCAAAGCCGCATCATCAGAACCCGCCAGCTGGTAAACTTCTGCCGCATTCCACAGTCCCTCGGCCGCCGATTCTTCCAATGACCCGTGAAACAGACACGGATACAAAAACTGATCAATGGTCGTATGAAATTGCTCCATTACTTGTTCTCGCACCTCATCGTCCTCCCGCCATTTAGGATACTCCTGCAGCGACGCTTCGAATTCCCTTCGGGTAGCGGCAGCCATGACCATCCGTGTTTCGACCAGGATGGTGGGATCTTCAGCCGTTTCGGCGACCAATTGCGCTTCCGCTAGTGCCTCTTCCGCTCTGCCAAGTGCAAGCAATGCCCGCAGCTTCCCCTGTTGTGCCAGTGCCCTGCGGTGCTCGTTCCAATCTCCTTTCTCGACAGCCACAAAGGTCGCCAGCGCGACGGTCGCTTTTGCTTTTTCTCCACTCGCAAGCAAAGCATCCCCCACTGCCAGCGCGACATCTCCCGAATTCGAACGAGGCACTCCCAGCCACTTGCTCTTCGATTCCCAGAGATCCCTCAGTTGTTCCAGCGCCTTCTTTCCCTTGCCCTTCTGTTGCTGAATTTGAACTTCTGCGGCAGGAATTTCAAAATCCACAAATTCGATCGCCTCCAGCTGAATGGTCCGCTGCTCAGTCGTTGTCCTGCCATTGATTTCAATCGCGACTCGAGCCACAAGAAAAGTGTCTCCCAAGCCATCGATGCGGCACTTCAACGGCTCCGGATCGTTTACAAGTTTGAGCACATCAAAAGCCAATGCCGATGCTTGCGCGGCCGCGATCCAAAGTGTGGCCGCGATCAAGGGACGAATGATCCGATTCATTGTACCACCTCCGGATCTGGCTCTGACACCGGGCTCAATCGCATCAGCCGCCCGCTGACTTCATCTGCGACATCAAATTGTGCAAGTTCCTCGCGTCCGGTGAATTCCCTGTAAACTTCAAGCGCCTTGCCCGTCTCATGCAGGTCTTCAAGCACACGTCCACGCGCCAGATAAGCATCGGCCACCAGATCAAGGTGTTTGCCGTAGGCAACATACACTCGCTGGTAAAATGCAGTGGCCTTTAGAAGATCGCCGCCAGTTTCCAGCGCCTGCCCATATGCCAGCAGCCCCTCCGCCTTCGAGCGCCCATTCACATACTTACTGGCCAGCAGTTCGTCGAGAGTTTGCCGCGCTTCACCAGTCCGCTTCAACTCCACTTCCAGTGCAGCTTTTGCCAACAGTGCTTCTGCAATAATGCCGGTACTAACCGCCACCTTGGCCGCACGAGCAAACCAATCAAGCGCTGCGTCAGCATCATCCTGCGCCCGGGCAATGCGTCCCAAGCCGAGATAAGCGCGTTCCTTTTCAACCGCACGCGGATTCCATTTCCGCAGCCCACGGTAGAGATTTTCAGCCAGCTGAAACTGCCCGGCTCTGAATCGGGCATCAGCGCAGTCTGCAAGCATACGCGCACTGTGTACCTTCGGATCCAGCAAACGTGCAGCTCGCAGTAGTGCGGCATCCGCCGCGCCGGATACTGTCCTCTCCCGAGCATGTGCGATCTGCGCTTCCGCCCACGACAGCCGCGCCAGCATCGTCGTCTGTTTGGCACTTCTCGCCGCCGAAGTCAGTTCACCGAGAGCATCGCTAAGATCTCCACGCGCTTCACCGGGATACAACTTCGGCAGCGCCACCAGAATATCTTCTACGGCTATGATCAATGGGTCATCGCCATGCTTCTTGATCGTCTCCCAGTAGATGCGGCGCGCTTCCTCTACATTCTCTTCAGCCATGTGAGACCATCCGATCCAATAGACAGCTTCAACGATGCGCGGACTGCGCGCATTCTTTGCGATGAAGTCGCGGAAATGATCACGTAATTGGGCATGCTGCGCCGTCAGCCGCAGCGCCTTGCCAACCTTAAACTGCCCATCCTCGTAGTAGCGTGTTGAAGCGTTGTTAATCGTCTGGTAAGCCACGATCGCGGCATCGATTTCGCCAACTGCCCCAAGGGCATCGCCCAGCAATAGACGAGACTCGTCAACGTAACTAGATTCAGAATTTCGCAGCGCGAACTGGCGTAATTCTTCGATCGCTTGCGGATACGCCGCCATCGCAAACGAACTGAATGCTCGACGAAACTCAGCATCCGCACGATACCTCCCCTTTCCTGACGAGTATCGCTTCAGGTGCTTTTTTAGATGCTCGCGACACCGCACATGTTCCTGCGCAAATGACCATGCCATGCCTGTCCAGTAATCGGCATCCTCCACCAGCGCATGCTTCGGATGCTTTGCCTCGACTACTTCTAAGGCAACCACAGCTTCACTGTTGCGGCCGGCATTGAGCAGACAAATACCCACCATGAACCGACACTTTGGAACCAAGTCAGACTTTGGAAACTGCGTGATCAAATCCTTAAATGCAACAATTGCTGGCTCATAGTCTGCGGCACTTTGCAGCGCATCCGCACGCAGAAACAAGACGATCGGCAGATGCTCAGACCTGGCAGCGCCGAACCGCGAAACATAGGCATCCGCTGCAGCGATCGCTTTCTTCCACCTCTTAACCTGCATCCAGTTCTGCACCAGCCGCACCGACGCCTGCTCAACAATCGGATCATCCGGCATACGCGCTAACATATCCTCAAGAATCAAGCCAGCCTCGCGAAATCTTTCCAGCCCCTGGTAAGCCATCGCCAGCCGCAATCGTAACGCAGAGTCAAAGTGACTGATAGATTCAAAGTTTTCGATTTCCCTTCTGACGCGCGTGATCATGCCTTCGATCTTGAAGACTGAATCCTGCCTCGCCTTGCGCAGCTTCATTCCAGTATGCCGCGCTTCAAGATCAAGCAACCGACTGCGCTGGTGCGTCAACAGGCGATCGCTCGGCCAGATTCGCTGCAGTGCCTGGATCGAATCGTAGTAGTCTTCTTGATTTAAAAAGTGCGCACCCAGCTTGAGTGCCAGCGATTGAAAGGCAGCCAACTGAGTGACTTCCTCCATTCGCGGAAACCATTGTTTTAAATGCTCCAGCGCACGTTCATACGCGTTCGCTTCCATTAGTGCATGAAGTTGTAGAACAGCAATACGGCCTCGAGTCTCAGCATCCCTGTCGCTCGTCAATTTGGTCATTCGATCCGCGAAAAATGCGTCCGCCTCGGTGAATTGTTCCTGCATCAGGTAGGCCATGCCGAACAGAATCATAGCTTCCATGCGCCGCTCGTAGTCATGTGCTTCGGTGGCATAGAATCCACCGAAGGCATGTTGAGCATCGACCAGGCGATCGACTTTCAACAGACAGACACCGTGCCAGAAGCGCAGTTGCTCGAGCAGTTCTGCAGGAAGCGTCGCCGCCAGCGCCAGTGCTTCCTCAATCATCTCCAGCGCATCGACAAACTGCCCGCCAGCCACCTTGGCGATCGCCAGTAATGGCCGCACCCGAACCAGCTCCAGCTTCACTTCTTCATTCTCGCCAAAGTCCGTCTCCAGTTGCTGCCAGCACCGCTCCGCCTCAGCAAAACTCTGCCTGTCAAATGCCAGCATTCCCGCCTGCAAAAGCTCCGATGCCGTGAGTCCTCCTCCACCAGCTTCCCCTGCCACTGGCGCATCGCCTTGGCCGCAGGCAATCGTAACAGCCGCCAGGCAGGCGAACATCTGCAGTAGGAACCGCCTTACGATTCGGCAGTGCTGGACGCTGACTCTTCCTTGAAACACTTTTGAAGCTTCTACCAGACACCCAGGCCAACAACCAACACAAAGTTTCTAACATCCATTTTCTCCTTTGAGTCGGTTACTCAGCAGAATTTACGGGAATGTGCTCGCATCGGCGTTATAAGGACTGCGCACGGTGGTACTGACGATGGTTTTGCTCCGCCGTCAAACGTCCCGATCATTTGGAGGAAAACCAAGCTGTTCAAACGCTGTTCAAATTGGCGATTCAACGAATCGCAGACTTTGTAAGTCGTTGATTATTTGCGGCTAAATGGCGACCCGTACGGGAATCGAACCCGTGTTACCGCCGTGAAAGGGCGGTGTCCTAACCGCTAGACGAACGGGTCGCTTAGCCTCCCTCAGGAAGACCTTAGACTTCCATGATCCCCATCGTTTTCAAGAGAAAAATTGGCGAAATCTAGAATTCTTTTTTCGACTGTTTGAACAGTCGTATGACCCGCAATATTAGCGCTGATCCACACGACTCGGCAGCGACAATTCAGTTGTCGTGGCACTCCCCTCGAAATCATGCGCGTAGGCTTCGTAGCGACACTGCACTTGATCTGGATCGATGCGGAACTCAGTGAGACTGAACGTCTGCGCATCTGACCGCTGCATCATCGGCGTGCTCGCAGAAGGGCATTCGCCAGTGAAACGATGGAACTTCTGCAAATCCTTACGATCGATGGTGTCTTTTGCTGCCACCATGGCGGAAAATGTGTCCATCCTTTTCGCCAGCACCGACACAGGGTCAAATGACGAAGACACCAGCGGTTGCACGATCCGGGATGTCGAGACCTGAAGTTCCCCTGACTCATCAGAAGTGGCAGCGGCCTCGCCGCTGGGATCGACCATGATCAGGGAAAACGGGCGGTAAAGCGACGCATCTAAGGTGCAAAGTTGCGCAAGCCCGGAGGCGGCATCTCTGGAGCCGGCAAGAATGTGAGGCAGCATTCCACGACTGATCCATCGACGCGAATCTTGAGATTCGGCAGCATGTTCTGACTGGTATGCGTTCAGCACCGCGATCGTGACACCATAGGCATTGCATAGAATCCATGTTCCACCGCCATCAGGATCGCGCGGAGCAATGCACGATGTCCCATTAATTTCCTGCACGCGCGGTGGCTCGGCAATCGATCGCGTTTTTTTTTCGTCGCGATTAAAGAACACGCCGTATTCCCCTTCCCGTCCGCGCCACCATGTCATCGTGCACATAAATTCGGACTATCCGTTTCGGCGTTGATTCCAGTCGACACAGTCGCGGTAGCGGATCATTGAGCCGCCAAAAATATCCAGCGCACTACCGATCGTCAGATCGACGCTTCCCCTGCTGAGATCATGAACTTTTTCAAGGTCATCCAGACTGCGCGCACCGCCCGCATAGGTGACGGGAATTTTCCCCCAGCTGCCCAGAGCACGGATCAGCGCATCATCCATGCCACCGCACATGCCCTCAACATCCGCAGCGTGCACCAGTAATTCTGCGCAATAACCCGAGAAGTAATCGAGAGTTTGGGCATCGATTGTGACATCTGTCAGCGTCTGCCATCGATTCATCGCGACGACCCAACCTGAAGCGTCGACGGCTCTGCAACTGAGGTCGATGACCAGGCGCTCTTTGCCCACTTCCCTGGATAATTGCTGCAGTCGACCTTCAAGCAATTTCGCTTCTTCCGAAAACATCCACGACGTCACAATCACGTGGCTAGCTCCTGCATCAAGGAATTCAGCCGCATTGTCCGGGCGAATGCCTCCTCCTATCTGCAAACCACCAGGATAGGCCTTAAGGGCATCGATTGCGGCGTCTCGATTGCCTGGTCCCAGCATGATCACGTGCCCTCCTGTCAGCGCATCCTTCTGATACGTTTTTGCGAAATGTGCTGGCAAAAGATCGGTTTCGAAATTGGTCTGAACACCTTCGCTGGTATCCAGAGTGCCACCCACGATTTGCTTCACCCGCCCCTGGTGGAGGTCGATACAAGGTCTAAATTTGGTCATGCGTGAGTTCGTTTCATGGTGAGCCTATCTGCGGCGCAGTGCGCTGATACTGAGTTCCCGTGCCTCGCGTTCCATTTCAGCATTCATATAGCCATTATGTAAACAATCTCGCAAGTAGAGCCTGAGGAATCCCAGGATACCGTTGCTCCGCTCATACTGCGCGGTATGCACCAATTCATGCACCAGCAGTTCAATGTCCCAGCGCGCCTGCTCCTGAATGTAGATGCCGTAGCGGGCCGTGAGTCCCAGCGCCCGCGCAGGAGATTGTTCAGTCATCGCGGCAATTCGCCTGGTCAGCCAGTCGAATGGAAAAGGAACCTCACTGACACTCAAAACCCGCACTCGCTCAGGACAGTGCACGCCTACTAACGACGCAATCTGCTGCTCACGCACGGAAAGCGCAGCGCCGTGCCTGCAAATGTGCCGTTCCTGAAGGTAGACCCAGACGGATGCCGGCCACGCTCCCAATTCAGCGGCTACCTCGACTGCGATCCGCTTCATAACCGATTTCGACTGTGGCTCAGCAGGCATTCTCAAGAGTGTTGGAAACCGTTCCATCCCTGTGATTCTACCCCCTTTGCAAATGCCATCACCCCAAACGAACGTCCCAGCAGGCCCGGGTGGGTCAATGTTTGAAACTGTCGGATCCATTTTCGATCGATCTCAGCCCCAGAGGTTGTTCCCTGCTCACTGGCCAGGAGCAAGGGAGCAGCCAATCGCGTGAGGTAGGCTCCCTGGTCAGCAAATCCAATGGGCTCCAATCTTACCTGCTCGCCGGCGGCCTGCACCGCTGTCCAGTCCACATGCGCCGTCATGTCACTCTCTCCTGGAGCCAGCAGCGGATTATCGACGACCCGATGCCCACTATAGCAGCGTAGCGTGCCGTCTGTGCGCTCCGGGACGTAGTAGTCATCCGCAAAAAATCCGTAGTCGATCGCGATCAAGACGCCTCGGCCAATCGTTGCCGCAGCACCTTTCATCCAGGATTCCACCTCCAGGCAGATCTCAGTGGTATATCCATCGGAAAAAGGGTAGTCCTGTGGAATCCTGTCCATGATCGCTGCAGTCAGCGTAGCCGAAGGAACCCGTTCTTCGACAACCAGTTCGCCCTCTCGCGAAATCACCCAAATTTCTTTCCACCCATCAGGACGATAGCGAATTCGATGCACCGGAAAGGCGTCCAGCAGCTCATTGCAAAGGAACATGGCCGCCGCGCCTTGCGGTAACTCTTCCAGCTTTCCACATCGCTGGATACGAGAATCTGTCGTGGCTCGTTTACCCGGAAATGCGTCACACACAGTGTAGCGGACACATTGCGCAAAACCTGAATCGCTGGCGTCAATCGCACGGAGCACATCCTCAGCTAGGCAGGCGTCGTGCCCACCTTGCTCAACGATTGAGAATTTGCCAGGACGTCCCAGTTTTTGCCAAACCTCTGCCGCCTGCAATGCCAGCAATTGCCCAAACAAGGCACCGACCGAAACACTTGTGTAAAAGTCCCCATCCCGCCCAATCGCCGCTTTCCCAGAACCGTAGTAACCAACGCTCTCATCATACAGGGAAAAATCCATAAAGTCCCTGAAGGTTAAACCATTGCAAAATTGAGAATGGGATGCGAGCGCTGTGCGGAACGCAGCTGGAGAAGTCATTTTGTTGATTCAGGTTCCTTGATTAATACGCCAATCATTGTAAGAAGGTAAGTGCGCTCAGCGTATGACTGGTAGGGCTCCAACCGGAGCCGGATCAACCATTTAAACAGAAAACTCCGCCAGTCGACTCCCACCAATGATTGGAGATTTGATAAAGGCCGATCGCAGCAAAGCGAATCGTGTCAACATCTACAAGAAGCCGATCTACCGCCGCAGGTGGTTTGTCAGGCTCTTCCTGTTGTGCGTACTGCTGGTTGTATGTGGGGTTGTCGGACTGATTCTGTTCCTGAAACCTTACAAGGAACGTGCCGACGAGTTTGCTCTGGAGAACCTGTATCAACTTGATCGCACCAGTGTCATTTACGATCGGACTCAATCGGAAATGGGCTCGCTCTCACTGGAAAATCGACGCCCGGTCACGCTGGATGAAATTCCTTATGAGGTAATTCAAGCGCTGACAGCACAGGAAGACAGCCGATTCTTTGAACACAACGGCGTCGACTATGTGGGAATCGGCCGAGCTGTCTGGCTCAACTTGAAGTCCGGATCAATCACTCAGGGTGCCAGCACGATCACTCAGCAGCTCGCACGAAATTCATTCCGTGATGGGCTGGGATTCTCGCGCACGATCGACCGCAAGATTGCAGAAGCATTTGTCGCAGCGCGAATCGAGCGCCACTATTCGAAGGCGCAAATTCTGGAGCTTTATCTGAATCGAATCTACTTCGGCAGCGGATTTTACGGTATCAATGCGGCATCGATCGGTTACTTCAGTAAGCATGTGAGCGAGCTGAACATCCAGGAAGCGGCCACACTTTGCGGCCTGATCAAAAGTCCGAATGGACTATCGCCACTGCGCAATCCAATGGGCTGCAGGGAAGCACGCAACATGTGCCTCTATCGCATGTATGTGGAAAAAATGCTCACTGAAGAAGAATACCAGCGCTATTCCAATTCAATATTAGAAACACGGCCGGCACCATCTGATAACAAGAGCAGCTATGCATTTGCTGCCATCAGTCAGGAAGTGATCGAAAAAATTGGCTCTGAACGTGCTTCCACTGGCGGATTTAAGATCTACACGACAATCGACAGCAAGGTGCAGAAGGCCAGCGAAGCCAGTTTGAAGAAGCACTTGGCAGACGTCGAACTACGTGCCGACTACCATCACCAGACACTCGAACAATTCCGCGATGCACGCCGGAAGTTCCTGGAACAAGGCGGGACGGACGGAGATCGCAGTCGGCCAAAGCCCGAATACCTGCAGGGCGCTCTCATTGCGATGGACAACCTCAACGGCGACATTCTGGCCGTCGTCGGCGGACGTGAGTTCCGTGACAGTAACTACAATCGGGCGCTTTTAGCAAAGCGCGCGCCGGGCACTGCGTTCACACCAATCGTCTACGGGACAGCTTTTGAGAACGACCACTTTCCTGGTTCCCGCATCAAAGATGACCCGCTCGACAATCGTTACGTGATGATTGGTGGACTGACAGGAATCCTTGGCGAGTGGGGCACGGAACAGCAAAAAACTGTCTACCAGGGCTGGATATCCACCCGTGAAGCACTGGTGCAGGGCAAAAATTCTGCGACGGTGCGACTTGGTCTGGAGATCGGTGAGAATGTCGGCGAAAGTGTCTCGATGGTGAACGCCTTCGCCAAGCGGGCCGGCATCCAGTCGGCGATGAACGAATATCCGAATACATTTCTCGGCAGCAGTAGTGTGCGATTGAACGAAATGTGTCTGGCGTATTCAACATTCCCCAATCTTGGCAAGCGCCCCAAGGGGTTGAACATTGTGCAGCGCATTGTCGATGCCGAAGGAAAAGTGGTCTACAGCAACAAAGATCGTGAGCGTGAAATGGAAGTAGTCACCGATCCTGTGACCGCCTACCAGATTCACAGCTGCCTTAGTCAAGCACTTTACGAAGGCACCGGATCGAAGTGCCGCGAGTATGGCCTGCAAACGGCCGAAGCAGGCGGAAAAACGGGAACGCACTACAACTTCAAAGACCTCTGGTTCGTGGGCTACGACAGTCGCATTACATGCGCCGTCTGGTCTGGATTCGACATCCCAAAGACGATCTTTCCAGGTGCCTTCAGTAATGACATCTGCCTGCCGATCTGGACGGACGTCATGAATGCGTCCTACAACAGCACTGGAGAAAAACCGGAGCACATCGCCCCGCCCGAAGGATCTGAAGCGGTGGAAATTTGTCAAAGATCAGGCCTGCGCGCCACCGATGCCTGCTACGAAGTGCGCCAGGATCCAAGAACTAGACGCAACATCTGGGCGAGAACTATTTTCACCGAACATGTTCGTCCCGGTTACAATGTGAACCGCTACTGCGACTACCACGTTGATACCGGCACCGATTATCAATCGCTACAGGCCCTCAACCGTTCCGCCAACATTCAAGAGATCGCAACCAATGTAGAAGCAGTGCGCAATGCTGATGCAGTGCGCCTGAAGTCACCGACCATCGATGGTGATGACCCCTGGAACTCACGCAAGGCACAGGCGCCGATCGATGACGAGAACCTGGCGCAAGCGATGCCGCTGGGAGTGGAAGACCTCTTCCCTGGGGACTTGGAGACCAGTCAGATTCCTGTAAAGCTCACGCCGCCTCCAACAATCAAGATTGACGAGTAGCCCCACTCTGCGCCGAGCGCCCGAGAATTGAATTACATTGCGCTAAACACAGCGAGTCCAACGGCTATAAAAAACCCGATGGCAACAATCGTCAGCAGGATCGCTGGCGCCTTTGATCGAACGTTCCGACGGTGATCCTGACGTACCCCGTCTTCGTCAAAAACCTGACGTTCTGCGGAACTGCTGCTCGAGGAACTCCGCATCCGTTCCCGTCTCTTGTTCTCTTCCAGATCAGACAACTTTCCCGCCTGATCGCGCAGCCGCTGAACCTTGCGCATCTGCTTCGCCGATTCCTGGCGTAGCTGTCTGAAGCGCAGCTTGATGTAGGCCCTGTTAACATCACCGCCTTCACCAGCTAAATCCTGCGCAGCCAACAATACTTTAGTGGCCAGCATTCCTGTCGACACTTCCTGAACCGACTGATCCAGAAACCGCTGATCTTCCTTCGATAATTCTTTCGTCATCCTTTATAATCCACCATCCGATGGTTAATCGAATAGGCAGCAAATTCCGCACCGATCAAGAAGAAAATCGATTCAAAATTGAGCCTTCATCTCACTTTCATTCTCACCATCCGAGAGCACCCAATAAAACCCAATCGCGCGCTGCTGAGAATTGACAAAACTATTTGCCAAAATCTGTTTCTTATGTTTCTGTCTTGACAGAAATAAACGAAATGAGCAATCTTCCCCCATTTTTGCAGAACTTTATCCTTCACTGGGGAGAAATGGGCGCGAAGTGGGGAATCAATCGGACAGTGGCGCAGATTCATGCTCTGCTGATGACCTCTGACGATCCGATGCATGCTGAAGAAATCTGCACAAAACTCGGTGTCGCTCGGTCGAATGTCAGCAATAGCCTGAAAGAGCTGCAGAATTGGGGAATCGTAAAAGTCGTTCACATCCCGAGTGATCGGCGCGATCATTTCGAGTCAATGAAAGACGTCTATGAAATGTTCCGAGTCATTGCAGCTGAACGGAAGAGTCGCGAAGTGGATCCTACGCTTTCAGCACTGCGGAACTGCTCGATCGAAGCTGAAGACGCCAAGGCTCAGGATGAAATCTATGCCAAAGAGAAAATCGAGGACCTCCTGGAATTTTTCGAACTTGTCAGTGATGTCTATGACCGGATGAACAAGCTACCGACTAAAACCGCGATCAAGGCGTTCAAAATGGGCGACCAACTCCTGAAACCGCTCGGATTGTTCGATTAATTAATTACTACTTTCCTCTATTCTATCTATTTATTTGCCATTTAATTTCACTCTTAACAGAAATGCCTGAAACCTCGATAAAAGCAGAACTCCTTTACGATGCCACGTGTCGATTCTGCACCGCAGGAGTGGGACGGCTACGTCCCTGGCTCAGCACCCGAAACATTGCGACGGTGCCATTTAAAAAGGGAGCCACTGAGCCAGAGATGAAACTCATCTGCCACGATGGGCGCACGTTCGATGGTGCTGAAGCGGCCATCTTTCTTGCGCGCCAGTTCTGGTTCACACTTCCATTCGCGCTGGTAGCAATGCTCCCCGGGGTCCGTCAGCTGGTGCATGCCGTCTATCGGGTAGTGGCTGAGAATCGAAGCTGTCTCAACGGTGTTTGCCAGATCGAACACAACGAAAAGCGCGAGCGAAATCCAATTGTAGATTGGAGTATTCTCACCGCATTAATTGTGATTGCGGCAGTGGCGGGCCTCGCATTCAAAGTTCCAGCCTGGCTGTCAATGTGGCTACTTGCCGGCGCGCTTTGGCTTGGCTTCAAATTCATGGCCTTTCGCAGTGAGGGCGGAGTGAAGGAAGTGAATCCCCTGTTCTTTGCCTGGATCGGTTGTGATGCAGTCGCCTTTCGCTGGCATTCGACCAATGAGACACCCACGGCAAGTCGGGCAGGTCGAGAATACGCTCAAGCAGCTGGATTCATTGTGGCGGGATTTGTCATTGTCCTCGGAATCCTCCCCAGTCTTACTGTCACCAACACACTTGCCGTCGGCTGGCTCGGAGTCATCGCTATGCTTTGTGTTTTTCACTTTGGCAGCTTTGCCATCCTGGCCGGATACTGGAGATTCATCGGATTTCCAGTCGAACCAATCATGCAGGCTCCCTGGGCAGCAAAAACGCTTGGCGACTTCTGGGGGCCACGATGGAATCGGGCGTTTAGCGATTGGGCACGCCTTCATGTTTTTCGCCCATTGGTTAGAAGATTCGGTGTAGCGCAGGGAACCATCGCTGGATTCATCGCTTCTGGGATTGCCCACGAGTTGGTCATCTCGCTTCCCGCGCACGACGGATTCGGATTGCCCACTCTCTACTTTTTCATTCAGGCAACGGGGTTGCTAGCGCAGCGAAAATTCCGCCTGCTACGCAATCGCTTCGCAACCCTGACAATCATCCTACTTCCAGCGCCGCTTCTCTTTCACCCTGCATTCATCGAGTGCGTGTTCGCGCCGATGACAAAACTCATTGTCCCCCGCTAACGATCCATGGACTATCTCAAAATCGCCCTCACCCTTGCTGGCATCAGCCACTTTGGCATTCTGATTGCAAGCGCCAACGCGCCGAAAGCATTGAACTGGAAGGAAACTCTGAAACCTCTGCCCAAACTCATGCGCCAGATGTTCTGGGTCTACGGTTGGTTCATCGTCTTGATAATCATCAGCTTTGGAACCATCACGCTGGTCCACACCGAAACACTTGCAGATGCGGGAACACCAATCGCACAATGGGTGTGTGGAATGATCGCGATCTTCTGGGGAGTCCGCCTACTCGTTCAATTCTTCGTTTTCGATGCCAGACCGTTCCTTACTAACTGGTTCTATAAGGTTGGCTACCACAGCCTCACCGTCGTTTTCATCTTTCTCACAGCCGTTTACAGCTGGGCCGCCATTTTTCCGAATCCATGAAACCAAAACCGAACACTAACGCTAAACGAATCATCATCGCCGGAGGCAGCGGATTTCTAGGCCGCGCACTCGCCACAGAACTCGTAACCCGTGGCTACGATCCAGTGATCCTGACAAGAAGCCCCAACACCTGCAACGGCAGTTCCAGTGGGCGCGCACTCTTCTGGGACGGAACCACCATTGCCAAAGAATGGATAACGGAAATCGAGGGCGCACACGCGATCGTTAACCTCACCGGCAAAAACGTGAATTGCCGTCCCACCGTAAAAAACAAAAACACAATTCTGGCATCGCGAATCGACTCAGTTCGCGTCCTTGGCGAAGCGGTCCGTGCCGTGAGAAATCCGCCACCGATATGGATTCAAGCCAGTTCATTGGCAATCTACGGCGATGCCAAAGAACGCATCTGTGACGAATCGGCTGCAGTCGATGATCAGTGGCCAGCCTGCGTTTGCACGGCCTGGGAAGAAGAACTTGAACGGGCGGTTTTGCCTGACGCCCGCGTGTGCGTTCTACGCATCGGATTTGTCCTCGGCAACAATGGCGGCGCACTCCCCTTCCTCGCCAATCTCGTAAAGTTCGGTCTCGGCGGCAGAATCGGCAAGGGTAATCAATGGATCAGCTGGCTTCACATCAACGACATGACTGCCATCTTTGTCGAAGCTATCGAAAACGCGAACTACACGGGCATCTTCAACACAACGAATGAGAGTGCCGTAACCAATGCCGAAATGATGAAGACTCTTCGCAGGGTCCTGAGCCGTCCCTGCAGCCCGCCCGCACCTGCGTTCGCAGTGAAAATAGGAGCGCCCATCGTTGGCTCTGACCCAGTCCTTGCCCTGACCGGACGCCGCTGCATCTCCAGAAAGTTAGGAAACTTCGATTTCAAGTATCCTGCACTCGAACCCGCCCTTCGTGATCTCTTGAAGTGAAAAATCAACTCTAACACAACCTGAAACCATGAACTTTATAGACATCATATTCGATAACCTCGATAAAATCCTCATCGCTGCCGCCATCGGGCAGCTCATTATTGCCGGAATCAACATGCGTCTCGATAGAATACTGGGTTGGGAAAACGATCTTAAAAAATTGCCCAAACTGCTTCAGGAGGTATTCGTGGTGCACAAATGGTTCATCAGTATCATTCTCCTTATTTTCGGTGTTATCACGATTCGCTTCGCAGGAGACATCGCCAATGCAGAGTATGAAATGACTCGATGGTTTGCGGCCGGGGTAGGAATTTTCTGGGGAATCCGCACACTCATCCAGTGGGCATACTACGGCTGGGACAACTGGCGGGGCAAGGCTAGAGAAACCACGATCCACTGGATCCTGACATTCAGCTACGGCGGTGCCACAATCGCCTACCTCGCTGCCGCATTTCGCTAAGATATACAAGTCCCTCGAACGATCATGACCGAAGACCAAAAACTGCTCTATCAATTGAAACTCGTCTGCCGCTGGGCGCTTGGGCTCGTCTGGATCTGGGAAGGGTTAGTTCCAAAAATGTTGATGCCCACGACAATGCAAACCCGCGTGGTCGAAAATTCGGGCCTCTACTGGCCGGATCCTGCCGGTTGGCTCGTCATTCTCGGCAGCTGGATGATTCTTGTCGGCGGCGTGATCTGCATCGGCTGGCTGGAACGACTTTCCGTTCTCGGCGCAACTACCGCGATGACAATTCTGATCTTCCTTGTCGTGGGAAACAATTTCTATGACTCAGTCGGAGACATGCACGGCGGACTCGCCAAAGACTTCTGCCTCTACGCCTGTGCATGGGTCGTCTGGAAACTCGCTCCGATAGTTCCACAAAGTGACACGAAATAGTCCAGAGTTCGTCCCAAACCCGCTGGGCAAAAGGCAGACCGCCAGCTGGTTTCATCACATCGTACCCGTGCGGGTCGTGGCACTGCACGCAGTTCACATGGCGCATCAATCACCCCTCTTCTCAGGTTCCACTGGGTGGGGGGCTTAGCGCTGCGTTTACAGATGATGCATAAGAAAAACAGGGTAAGTAACCAGCTGCGTCCCCGGTCTCAAAGAAGATGCAATTGCAGGTACGATGGCTGAATTGAATCTAAACTTCTGTTCCTATTCTCGAATGTGGGTTTTCACATCTGGTGATCGAGTGCCACTGAACGATGTTCGCGTGCGAATTGGAGCACTACACAGGCGTATATCAAAACTAAATGCTGAGCCCTTCATGAAATCAGCAGGAGCACAAATTGTGTTTCGATCGACAGAGTTGGGCGAAGTTAAAAGGGACGATTGCAGTCGTCCCACGTTTCACGTGCATGCTCACACAATCATTCACCTGATAAAGAAACTAAACAAAGCGCGATGGTCAGAGCTGTTGCGGGCAGTCCGATCGTCGTGGAAAACTCATTTCTCAGACTCTCAGCGGATCCATCAGGCCAGGGAGGCCTGCAATTACGTTGTGAAGCCAATGGATCTTGATCAACTGGTTGGGAAGGAACTGGTCGAACTTCACTATCAACTATTCCGCCTCCACTTGGTTCAATGTCTCGGAGCACTAAAAGAGCAGCGGAAATCTATTGAGGAATCAGAGAAACGTCGGGTGTTTCAGTTCAATGGCACCTGCTCGCGATGGGAGACCATCGACAACTGGGACTACAAGAGGACTCGAAAGACTCAGTTGGATCCTTCTGTTGAAGAAAATGAACTGATCCACGAATCGCCAGTAGAAGATTGGATCGTCAGCACCCTCCCCCCTTCCTTTGCGTTATCGAAGCGCTCGGAGCCGCTGGCTGTCGTATTGAACTATACTGGAAACCGAATCGAGCAGAACAGCTTTCGCGCTGAGAGGCAACAGGACGCGCTTGGCTGCGGACCGGGAAAGGCAGCAGCCAGCGTGTGCACTGACGAGCAAGCCCATTTAAGTTCACACCACTGCCGTAACTGTCCGGAGGGTACGAGACCAAAATGGATTGACAATGAAACGGCTTTCTGGTGAGATCCCGCCTGGTAACTACATGAAACACATGAAACACATGAAACACATGAAATTATTGCTCTTTCCTGCTCTCTTGGGGCTCCTCGCTCTTCCCGCATCCGCTGGCACAGTTTCCTTCGGCACGTTCTCTATCGACTTTGTGGATGTAGGAGATCCCGGCAATGCAGACGATGGAACGGGCTATGGCGGTGTGCCTTACGACTACCAGATCGCAGTGCATGAAGTGTCTGAGAGCATGATTACCGCGGCGAATACGGCAGAAAGCCTCGGGCTGACTCAGGACGCGCGCGGGGTGGATAAGCCCTCTACGTCAATCTCCTGGAATGAAGGGGCGCGGTTTGTGAATTGGCTGAACACGAGCAACGGATTCCAGCCCGCCTACAATTTTGCAACGCAGCCCGGTGGAGGAGGCTACGATCCCAATGAGAACCTCGCGTTATGGGGCAGCGGGGACGCGTGGCAGCTTGGAGGAGAGAACCTGTTCCGTCATAAGGACGCGCATTACTTTCTGCCGAGCGAGGACGAGTGGTATAAGGCGGCGTATTACGATGGGAACACGAGCACCTATTTTGACTACGCGACAGGGAGCGATACGGCGCCAGCCCAAACGTTTGGTGGAACTGTCGCTGGGACGGCGGTGTATTGGCCCCTTGCGGAACTGAATTCCCCGCCGGGCCCAGCAGATATCACGAATGCGGGAGGTTTGAGCCCGTATGGAACGATGGCGCAGAACGGGAACGTGTGGGAATGGGCCGAGAGTGGCTTCAATGCGCCCAATGATTCGGCTGCGGAGTCCCGCGTTCTGCGCGGGGGCTTCTGGGGCGATACATCCTTCTCCTTGCGGTCGTCGAACTCGGCGGCTTCACTCCGTCGAACGAGGACAGCACCATCGGATTTCGTGTTGCAGCTGTTCCTGAGCCCTCCACATTATGGATGATGTTAATCGGAGCGATCGGTTTGATGATCAGAAGGAAGCGTTAGTTTGCTTCCCTTTTTTCTTTGGCTCTTTATCC
>JBNMNB010000017.1:0-53031 GCA_051270635.1 Verrucomicrobiales bacterium
GCGCAGCCGCTTCACCAGCGATCGCACGTTCTGCATTGCGTGTTGCTCGCCATGCCTGCCATCCACTAAAGGCGGCGCCCAGAACAAGGAACAATAGAAACGCTGCACCAGAAACGACTGCCGCACGATGTCTGCGATAGAATTTCCCCACCCTGTATCCAATGCTGGGAGCAACAACGCTAACTGGCTGGCCGGCCAGATAACGAACGATGTCGTCACTTAATGCGCCCACCGACTGATAGCGACGCTCGCGTTCCTTCTCCAGCGCGCGCATCACTACCCAATCCAGCTCCTTTTTCAATCCCCTGACCAATGCGGATCTTGGATGCGTTGACGATTGTGACTCCCCCTTCAGTGAGACCAGCGTACTGATTCGATTGGACGGCGTTGGTGGCTCCACCTCGCGGATCGTCCGCATCATTTCCTCAACCCCTGACGCGGCCAGCACATCAGGATCGAACGGTGGCGTCCCGGTTAGAAGTTCATAGAGCAGAACTCCCAGACTGTAGACATCCGACCGAGTGTCGACGTCGATTTGAGTAGTCGATGCCTGTTCTGGACTCATGTAGGACGGCGTTCCCAGCACTTGCTCCATCCGAGTATGCAGCGTCTTCTCCGTCAGCGGCTGAGTGGTGGCTTTCGCCAGACCAAAGTCGATTACTTTTGGGATGAAGCGCCCATCATCACCACGCATCACCAGCACGTTCGAGGGCTTGATGTCGCGATGGATGATTCCTTTCTGATGCGCGTGCTGCACTGCCGAGCAGACATCGACAAAAACCCCTAATCGCTGCTCGGTATCGAGATGATTTTCATCGCAAAAACGATCGACAGGCACTCCATCTACCAGCTCCATGACAAAGTAGGGTCGCCCTGTTACTGCAGCACCAGCATCCAGCACTGAGGCAATGTTAGGGTGCTCCATCATCGCCAGCGCCTGGCGTTCGGCATCAAATCGAGTCAACACTTCCTTGGTGTCCATTCCCAGCTTGATCACCTTCAGAGCCACACTGCGTCTGATTGGTTCCTTCTGTTCCGCCCGCCAGACATCGCCAAATCCACCACGGCCAATTCTTTCAATTAATTGATAGCGCCCGATCAAATCGCCCGCCCCTTCCATGCAGGCTTCCAACGATCGCTCGCGATCCTGTTGCTGGCGTGCTCTCTCTTCGATCGCCTGCATGCGTACCTTTTTCATCTGCGGAATGGCGAGCAAGGCTGCGGCATCGATTTCATCATCGCCCACTGCTTCATCTCGCACCATGCGGCGTTCCACGTCTGCCGCTTGCTCCGGCGACAGCTCGCCAGCCAGCCAGGCTTCGATAGTTGCCTCGTCAGGATGGGATGAGTCTTCTTCCTGCATTACGTACCAGCATCAATTCGAGCGTGATTTCATATCGCGAATCATTTCCTGCTCCCACTCGTCAGCATCCACCGATTGCACTTTCTCTTTCAACCGTTTGACCACCCGATGCCGCGCCACCCAGACCGCATTCGTCGTCATATCAATTTCTGCCGACACTTGTTTCGCCGGCAGATCTTCAATTGTCGTCCCCTCGAATGCGCGCCAGACACGGTCACCAAATTCTGGCCGAATCTTTTCGATCGCCCATGACAACAATTGACTCTGATAGTCTCGCTCCCAATTCTCCTGCTCCGCGTCGCTGGGAGTTGCATTCACATGTTCCAGCAGCGTTGTTTCTGCCGCAGTCAAAGGCACGCGTGCCTGCTTACGAAAGTGAGTGCTGATCGCATTGCGCACAGAAGTGAACAACCATGCGCGGAACTTCCCCCGCTTGGGATCGTACTGCGCTTTCTTCAGCGCCAGTGAAATCGAGCGCATGACATCCTGCGCGACATCTGCTGCATCTGTCCGCTGCAGCCCCCGCTTCAGGCAGAATCCGAAAATGAGCGGCATATAGATCTCCGAAAATTCCGCCCAGGAATCTTGATCTTCCATGTCTTGAAGTCGAAGAATCAGCGTCGCGCGGGTTGGGGTCAAATCGTCCAAAACTGGTGACAGAATAGACGATGCCCGGCTGCGTCGCAACTGGATACATCAATCGAGAAAAGCTTCAATATCCTCGCGTGTGATCTCGAATTTTGCGCCACAGCGCGGACAATCAGTTTTCAAGAAAGCATCGCCCGCGAAGAATTCATCGATACCATCACGCTTAATTATGGGCACCAGTGCCGGAAACATTTTGTCGACCGAACACCCACAATCAAAGCGATAGAAGCGTTTCTCCAGAATACTGAGTTCTTCCTTCTCATCTAACTCACGCACTGCGGCATCGTCCAGCGATTCCAGCCATTCGAGATCGCACTGTGGCTGTGCTGAAATCATCACGATATCTTCTTCCGAATAACGAAATAGCCGCGCACGCAGCTGCTCGCTTCGCTTGTAATATTGCTCCACCGCAGAGAAAACGTTGCGTCCGGAAATTTCGATATTGCTCTGCTGAACGGGATCCTGCGGACTCATCGTCTGAGAGTAAAACAGACCATGCCCGGTTTCCTTGACTCCATCGGAAAATACCCGTCCCACGATGTTCTCGCCGACACCGTCACCAGTGACAAAAATATTGAGCAGCGGATCTTCAAAGTGAAGTGTCCATGCCGTCGTGTGCCGCCACGGCTTCGCCGTCACATGCAACGCGATCGCCGCCAGAGCATCCTTCATCATCGCGTCATCTGCAGTCGCCGGCTTAAGCGAATGCTGCATCAAATGCAGATAATAATCAACATAGATCGGGCTGAACTCTGCGCGCACGAGCAACGCATTGCGCTCTCTTACAAAGTAGCTGCGCACTTCGATGCGACTGTTCTCAATTTCCTGTTCACTCACCATTCAACCTACACCACTCGCCCGAAATGCAAGCAAATCACTCTCGCACAATGTGCGATCTCTGGTAAGATGCGGGTGCCTATGAGCAGCATTCCCGCACGATTCTCCGCCCCTGCCGTCGATCAAGTGATGATCGAGGAACGCGCGCGCAGTTTTAAGACGAGAAGTATCAAGAATGAGGCCAAACTTGCCGGCCTGCGATTGGCAGTGTCGATGCTCGACCTGACGACACTGGAAGGCAAGGACACGGCGGGCAAAGTCGCCAGCCTCTGCCGCAAAGCACTGCAGCCGATGGCGCCCCGCTACGGAGCTCCGCGCTGTGCCGCCGTGTGCGTTTATCCGAATATGGTGAAGACCGCCTGCGAACTGACGGCGGGAACCGGGATCGCCGTCGCTTCCGTGGCCACCGCCTTTCCCAGCGGTCAATTCCCGCTGCGGCTCAAACTTCGCGATGTCGAATTCGCCGTCGCCCAGGGAGCCACAGAAATTGATATGGTTATCAATCGTGGTGCCTTCCTGATGGGAGAATATCGCAAAGTGGCGCGCGAAATTGCCGCTGTGAAAGACACATGCGGTGCGGCACATTTGAAAGTAATCTTTGAAACGGGCGAACTGGAAACGTATGACAAAGTGGCACTGGCCAGTGACATTGCCATGCGATCAGGTGCCGATTTCATCAAAACGTCGACCGGCAAAATTTCGCCAGCGGCGACGATGGGCGTCACCCTTGTCATGCTTGAAGCCGTCCGTGACTACTACTATGAAACCGGGCGCATCGTCGGCATCAAACCGGCAGGTGGCATCCGCGCGGCAAAGGAGACTCTGCACTACCTGGTGATGGTGAAAGAAACTCTGGGCGACCGCTGGTTGACTCCAGATCTATTTCGCTTTGGAGCCAGCAGCCTGGTGACTGACTTGACCATGCAGATCGCCAGGATGATCGATGGCAACTACCAGAACAGCGATTATTTCGCTCTCGCGTAGATTGGAGACTGGCAGTAAAAAAACCGGATCTGGCCGAGGCAGAGACCGTCCTTTGGTGTAGGATAGCGGATGCCCGATGCACCCAAAGTAGGCAGAATGAACGTTCTGCGCGCCAGCTCACGTCATACTTCAGGAATGTACCTGGACGGCGGCGAGCTTGGCGAAATCCTTCTGCCGCAGCGCTATGTGCCTGCGACTCTCGCCACGGGCGGGGAAATCGAGGTATTTCTCATGAACGACTCTGAGGATCGCCTGGTCGCGACCACTGATGTTCCGATTGCTATGGCCGGTGAATTTGCCGCGCTTTCAGTTATTGAAACAACAAAAATTGGCGCATTTCTGGACTGGGGCATGCCGAAGGATTTGTTGCTTCCCTTTGGCGAACAAGCGCAACGCGTCATGAAGGGTGACGATGTCGTGGTCTATGTGAATTTCGATTCTGTGAGTGGCCGACTCTATGCTTCGTCGAAGTTGAACAAATTTGTTGCGAGTACTGCTCCTCCCAGCGCCAAGGAAGCAGCTAAGGTGTCACTGTTAGTCGCGGAGCGAACCGACATCGGCTACAAGGCAATCGTCAACAGCCACTACTGGGGATTGCTTCATGCGAGTTCCGTAGCTGCTGTGCCATTCGCCATCGGCGAAAAGCGTGACGGCTACATCAGTCGCATTACCGAAGATGGACTGGTCGACGTCACCTTCGAAGTCCCCGGCTATGGAAAAGCAACAGGAGCAGCACAGCGGCTGACCGAAGCGCTGGAAAAAGCAGAAGGCGGCTTTCTTCCGATCCATGATAAGAGCAGCCCCGACGAAGTGAGGGATCTACTGGGCATGAGCAAAAAAGTCTTCAAACTGGCAGTAAGTTCGCTCTACCGCAGTCGAAAGATTCGCCTGGAGGCCGATGGCATTCACTTGATAGGCGGCGGCGAATCGTAGCCGTTCATTTGCTCCAGCGTCGTCAAAACTGCTGTGTGATCAAGCTCGGCACCTTCTGCTGTCCCGCAAAGTCTATCATAAAGGCTCTGCGCGATTTGAGTCACTGGCAACGTAAGTCCCGATGCAGCTGCGACACTGAGAGCAGTATTGAGATCTTTCAATTGATTGCGTGCGACACCTCCTGGAGCAAAGTCTCGATCGACCATGCGCTGCCCATGTTCCCGCAAGATGCGACTATCGGCAAATCCCCCTAACAATGCTTCACGAACGGCTGCTGGATCCGCACCACCGGCCTTGGCGAAAATCATCGCCTCGGACACTGCGGCAAGCGTAACACCAACGATGATCTGATTGCACAGCTTAGTAAACTGCCCCGCTCCAGAGGGGCCGACATACACAGGATTGCCAAACACTTGCAGGATAGGCTCGCAATCGGTGAACGTATCAGCTTCACCTCCCACCATGATCGCAAGCGATTGCGAATGCGCGCCCTTGGTGCCACCAGAGACTGGCGCATCGAGATGACGCACATCCCGCTGCGCCAGGCGAGCAGCGTGATCCTTTGCCACTGGAGGAGGAACCGAGCTCATGTCGATCACCGTACAACCAGGGCGTAAATAGCTCGAAGCACCCGATGCGAACAGCACCGACTCAACGACATCGCCATTGGCAAGACTCAGCACAACGGCATCCGCATCTGCGACTGCTGCTTCCACCGATGGCGCGACCACTGCACCTGCCCTCTGCAGTGGCTGGCACCGACTGGAAGTGCGATTCCACACCGTTAGCGGAATCCCGGCTTGCAGCAAATGGGGCGCCATTTCTGATCCCATTGGGCCGATGCCGATGAAGGCGACGCGTCGATCACTCCACAAATGTTCCATTCAATTCGTCCTCGATAAAAGCTTCAACAATTTCACGAAATCCAGCATCTGCGGCGAATCCCATCGCCAATGCCCGCTCTGGCTTGAATTGCACTGGCCAGCCATAGACGATCCGCTCGATTTCTGCGTCCGACTGCCATTGAATTCGCGCGGCAACAGCCTCGCCCGCAACATCACGCAGGGTATCGATCATCTCTTTCACACGAATGGTCAGCCCCGGCAACGACACCGATCGACTGGTGCCCCAGGCATCGGCAGGTAACTCCGCAGCGCGTAAAAAATTCTCTACAACCATGCGCGGCGACAGAACCCACACGCCAGCTACTTCACCGATTGGACAGACTACAGATTTCCCCTGCAATGGCTCGCGGATAATCGCACTGGCAAAGCTGGAGGCAGCTTTGTTAGGTTTCCCAGGTCGCACAACAATCGTCGGCAACCGCAGCGCCCGACCATCCAGGTAGCCGCGGCGGCTATAGTCATTGAGCAAATGCTCGGTAATCAATTTCTGACCACCATAGGAAGTCTGCGGCGTGCAGGCAGTACCATCTTCAATGACATCCGGCAACTGACCGCCAAAAACGGCGACTGAACTTGCAAAAACCATGCGCGGCGTGTGAGGCAGCGCTCTCAATCGCTCTAACATTGCCATCGTCGAATGCAAATTGACCCGCATTCCGAGATCAAAATCCTCTTCAGCCCCACCACTCACGACAGCAGCCAGATGAAACACGACCTGGGTATCCGCTGTCACCAGAAGATCCAACATTTGCTCCTGTCCAAAATCGCCCGCGACAAAGGTCAATCGAGGATCGTCCGCAATGGGCACCGCTGGCGCAACAATATCCGTGGCCAGAACAGAGGTAACTTCAACAGGCGATCCATCGGCCAGCGTCAGCTCTCCGCGCTCCAGAATACGGCGCACAAGTCGCTTCCCAATGAAGCCAGCGGCCCCGGTTACTACTACTTTCATGATCGCAGACTGGGGTCAGAGGCAGGCGCTTGTCAATCTGCTGGGCTTTCACGAGCCGCCTATCGTCCAACAAAGCCCCACTCTGTAGAAAAAATATGTAAATTTCAGCTTCAAAATTTTGCTCAAGAGTCCAGTCTGGAGTCGAGCCCTTTCCACATTGAATGACGGACAACACCATCAATTTGACTTCAGAACCGGATTTGCAACCGCAATCTAAGGAGACACCGTGTCAGCTGAAGTTAGATCAGCTTGCAAAACCCTTAACCGCGAACGAACGCGCGGCCTCTTGGAAGCAGGTCAACAAACTTCACCCGGCGAATCGGTTTCGATTGATGTTTGGTCAGCCTCTTTTGCCAGAGGTGCAGAAGAATGGGACGTCCCAATCGTAGGCCTGGAGGGCCGCGGTCTCATTCACGATAAAGACGGCTTCATTACGTCAGAATTTCTTACTCCTCTTACTCCTGGCGCTGAAGCAGAACCTTACCTCGATGCAGAAGAACAGGTCGTCTACAATACGAGGAATCGTGCCATTCGGTGGCGGTCTCCGTCAACGAGTGATCATTTCCTCTGTTGAAGGCTGCCCCTGGATGATTGGGGATCTTCACGAAAGAAACATTATGAGAGACAGTGTGGGTCGCCCAACGATTATTGATGCGTTAGTGGGAAAAATAACACCACGCGCGCTGAGAGAACGCCATTGGCTTCGACAAGCGTGCACAGATGCGAAAACGTTTCGCGAGACTACCCGTAGACCTTCGAATCAATTCGAGGACATTGACGACAACGAACTTTAGTCCGATACGGCCATCAACGGCCATCTTCTCGAATTGGGAGGCACGCATAACACACAAAAAAACAGACGGCAAAATATCACCGAGGAGACCTGTTGAGAAGGCATTGAATCTCCCGCGGATTCGCTCCTTCTAGCCCTCCCACCCTTGATTCAAGCGCCTTTCGTAATTTTGTGTGGTCGAAATTTTGAAACAGACCGACCATCGAAAAACGTACATGTGGATTCGATCTTACGAGATAGAGTTCCAATGCCCACTCTAGATCAGACGAATCAAGCACGGGAGCAATGGCTTCGCTCATCGCCCCTGTCGCCGACCATCCCGCAGGCTGCTTTGCATGATACGTAAGCAAATCTTTCAAGCAGTCCTTTGATTCATTGTCGCCCCAATGCGCAAGAACTCGCGCAGCAAGTACACGCAAACCTTCTCTCCTTGTATTGATTGCTTCGCCAGTCAGACTCCAGTTGCAGGTCGGCTCTTTGGTTTTGGAGTGGTGGTGTAAGGAGCGCGGAGATAGATAGGAACAACGGGTGATGAGAAATCGGGTTCGTGGTGGCGGGCAGTATTAGCTAATTCTGTGGCTGCAGGGCTGGTCAATTGCGCAGGAACAAGCAGGGGCGCTGAGTCGCAAGTGAATACAGGGAGATCGCTTTTCTCTAGATGGGCAGTGAGTTCCTCGACGGTAAACAGGGCTGGATCTACAGCGAGATTCCAGTCGCGGACTTCGGCATGAAAGTAGCTGCCACGGCGGGCGTCACCGATGACATGATAGTTTCCGGACTCAGGCACGTCTTGCAGGGCCGTCAGCGAGGGGACGCCAGCGACTGGCACATCTTTCGCCAGCGAAATTCCGAGCGCGGCGGAAATTCCGATGCGCACTCCAGTGTAGGAACCAGGCCCGGTGCCAACGATAATTCCAGAAAAAAGGTACCCGATCTCGAGCGCCTCCTGCAATGGCGCGAACAGAAGCGAGTTGTGCGATCGGGCGGACTCGAAGGTTCTTTCAAACAAGATTTCTCCTTCGATCGTGACCAATGCGAGGCTGCCGCGCGGAGTCGAGGTTTCGATTGCCAGGTAATTGCCGTCCATCATGCTTGTGGTTTCAGAATCTCGAATTCGCGTCCACCAGCTGCATCAGTAGCGGAAGAATGACTCAACCGCACCCACACGGTTTCCGGCGGCAGTGCTGTGGGAAACTTGTCCGCCCACTCGGCAATGATGACACCTTCTGAGGAAAGGTATTCATCCCACCCGATGTCCCACAGTTGCTCGACGGTATCGAGACGGTATAAGTCGAAATGGAACACTGGCAGGCGACCGCCAACGTATTCATGCACTAGAGTGAATGTGGGGCTACTGACATCCCCGGCATATTCCAGCCCGGACGCGATCCCTTTGGACAAGCTGGTCTTGCCAGCTCCAAGGTCACCGACCAGGGCGATCACGGTCGTGGCCTCCAGGCTTTCTCCGCACTGACGACCAATTTCCAGCGTCGCCGCCTCGTCAGCGAGGTGCAGCTTCGTCCCAGGCTCAAATTTCTTTAATGGCATCAGCCTTCCTTTGGCTCGAGCAATTCGTCCTGGTTGAATAGTGAAATCACGGGCAAGCCTGCGGCCTCAATGGTTTCCCGACCTGTGCCACCACGTTCTACTAACACTGCCACAAAAACAACTTTACCGCCGGCAGCCTTGACCGCATCGACAGCCTTCAAAGTAGAACCGCCAGTCGTGATCACATCATCGATGACCACAACGGTGTCACCGGAAGTGAATCCCCCTTCGACTTGTTTGCCCTTGCCGTGGCCTTTTGGCTCCTTGCGCACGACGAATGCCTGCAGCGGATCGGGCTCGCCTGCGCGATGTGCTGCCATGGCGGTTGCCAGAGCAATGGGATCTGCCCCCAGCGTAAGACCACCTGAAGCCGAAACACTTACCCCCAGCTCAGACGCTTTCTTACGAATCGCTGGCAGCATTAACTCGCCGATCAGGCAGGCACCTTCCGCATCGAACGTCGTCAACCGACAATCGATGTAGTAGGAACTTTTCGCTCCTGAGGCGAGGGTGAAATCGCCGTGGAAAACGGATTTTTCTTTCAGAATCTCGAGGAGCCGCGCACGCTTGCTGGATGTGTCATTTGCCATACTGAAGACCTAGCCACTGCTGGCCACCATGGTCAACACCGAGTTCTACCCGTTCCGCCCCGCTCAGATCAACACTTTCAGCGGATGCTGAGCACAGCGAAAGGTGATGGGGGTGCGGTTCGAGAAATCGCCATCCACCTCGACGGGCACCGAAGCGCCGCCGACTCCATGCACCGTCATCGATCTGGTTTGGAAATAATGCACGCCGGGCAAGCCGCGATATCCGCTCAGAGTGAACGCCTGCAGCAGCCGCGCCAGTGAGCGAAACCCATGCCGCTCGACGACAACGACATCGAGCAGTTGATCGTTGGTACGGGCATCCGGGAACACTTTGAATGGCCCGCCATAGAGCTGACCATTTCCTGCCAGAACATAGGCAGCTTCGCGATCCGGCTGGCCGTCGGCTTGAACTAAAACCGTCTCGCGAAATGCGGAAACCTGGCGCAGCCCTGCCAGCACATAACTCAGCGATCCATAGCGAATTTTCATATCCCAGGTGGTGTGCTGAATGATGTCCGCATCCAGTCCTATGCCGGCCACCTGCACGAAGTAGTGCCCGTCAGCACGCCACAGGTCAACCGGCTGGCCGTCACTGCTTTCGATCGTTTCCCAGCAGCGGTCGAATCCCCGGCCGTGCAACTTCAGCTCCCTGGCGAATACATTCATCGTGCCAGATGGGATGATTCCCAGTTTCGGCGCATCCTTCAGTCCGGCATCGACGAGACCATTAACGACCTCATTGACCGTTCCGTCGCCACCAGCGGCAACCACTTTTGGGTACCCATCTCTACTCAATTGCGCAGCCATTTCCCTCGCCTCCCCGGCGCGGGACGTCGCCAGAATACGTATTTTTGGCGAGAGCGCACGGATCTTATCCTCCAGCTTCCCCGCACGTTGACTACGCGCGCGTGGATTCAGGATAACGGGAATTTCTTCAGATGCCGATGATGCCATGGGCCGTTACCATCAGGCAGCATCCGCCACAGAGCAAGAATGCAGATCACTTCTGTTGCACACGCAGGCGGAAGAACATCTGATCAGCATCACTTTGCACCATGCCCTCGATCACAGCACCAGCACCAGCACCAGCACCAGCACCAGCACCAGCACCAGCACCAGCAGCAGCAGCAGCAGCAGCAGCAGTAGACAGCTTGACGTTGGTCGCGATGTTCTGCCAATCGGAGCTGAGATCTGACGATTGCTGTAACGTGTAGGTAATGTCCGCACGCTCGGTATCGATATTGAACGCAATCGCAACGCTGCCAGCGTCCACCACGAGAGATGGCGACACTGACCGACTGACCTGCATGGGATGCGTGCCCAATGCATACTCGAGCCCATTGGTAATTCCGTCGCCGTCTGCGTCGTGTAGAAATCCGCTGGCATTCGCAGGAAGCCCAGTGTTGGCGACCCAACTATTGAAACCTCCGCTTGCCTGAGTTCCTGGAGTAGGAGTAGCAGCGATCCAATTGGCGACGTCGTTACCATAAGCACGATCGACTGCTCGCGTCAGTGACATGCCCTGACCATCAGCAGATGCGGGCCAAAGTGTGTCGTCGCCGTAGTTCACACGGTCGATCCTGACCCACTGACGGACTCCCAGATTGTCCACATCGCCGGGCCGTGACAATTCGATCCCCTCCCCACTGTTGCTCAGCCCACCATCTGTCCATTGAAAAATTTGCATCCCATCTGGCACATCGAACTCAGCAGCAAAAGCGGCGGAATTTCTGACCAGCAACAGGCGCTCTCCAGGGCCAATGGAAACGGGAGTGGCTGTCGGAAATTCAAAAGTAATGCCTGCGGTGACACTCCATCCAATGTTCTTATCCGCATCATAAAAGACGACAGCACTATCGCTCGCATTGAGCAATTCGAAGTATTCCGCATCTCCGTCGCCAGCGGGACGGTACATGATTTCACTAATCACAACAGGCCCGACCAGTGGCACACTATTGATCCCCCCTGGGGATGGCTCGGCCATGAATACAAAGTTGTAAGTGTTGGTGCTCTTGCGGTAGCGCCCGCGCGAAACTCCTGTCGGCGACGGCCCGAACGATTCCTCTTCCAGATACTCCAGCAGCAGTTCATCACTTGGCCCATAAAGATAGACCGTCTCACCGTTCTCACTCAGAGCAAATGCAGTGGACTTCCCCGGGTCAGAGCTGGTTTCTCCGAAACTACTGTCTTCAAAGAAAACAAGGTATCCATTCGCCTGAACGATCGTATCGGCGGCAATTTGGTATTTCAGTAAATCTACTTTGCTGTCACTCAGGAACCAGCCACTGATATCAAACGGCTCGCTGCTGGTATTATGGAGCTCAATCCAGTCCGGCGCTCCCTCTGCAGAGTGACTGAGCACTTCGTTGATCACGATCACATTTGGCACAACGAACGGATAGTCATTTGGATCAAAAATGTAACCTGCCCCGATATCGGCGCGACTGCCGTCAGGGTCCAACGGATGCGCGGGATCACCAGTATTGATTGCAGGGGAAACCGCTGTCAGCGAAAAATCGTATCGGCCGGGATCTGTGAATGCCGGATCGGCGAGAAGGTTATTGCCTCCCGCGATGGCAACCGTATCCGATAGTGAATAACTGACAGCCAACGTCGACAGGCTATCGACAGTGACCGGCGCATCCTTCGATCGGGAAAAAATGCTATTCGTCGCCACGACGCCACCACCGCCCGAACCGATATTCTTTTCATATACTGCGATATCGACGTCATTTCCCACATAGGTATTCTGATCTGCATCCGCGAACGATCCAGTATCCTTCACGCCAATTCCAAGCACACAACCAACGATCAGATTCTTTTCAATGCGTGTCGTCGACCCTTGCCCTACAGAAACGCCTTTATCCGAATTATTGTAGATGCGGTTGCCAGAAATCAGCAAATTAACACAGCCTTCGCCGACATCGATTCCGTCACTGTTAGGGCCACGGAAGGCGTAAATGCGATTGTTGCGAATGATGCCATCGACGACGTCATCAAAATCAATGGCGTCAGTGTCCACTGCATCGTTGCCTATAAAGGTGCAATTCTCAACGAGTCCCTCGCCGTGCTTCACATTAATACAATCGCCGGTATACGGAGTGTGCAGCGTGCTATTGCGCAGCGTCACTTTCCCATACCAGACGAACACGGGAATCAACACGTCATCAATGTCGAGGTGATCAATATTCACTTCAGAGCGCACGATCGATATCGCCCCCCGCTCATCAACCGGGTTCGCACCAACGGAACCGCCACGAATAACGAGATGTGACAAGTTGGAAACGGCAGCTGAATCAACAATCGTAATTGCCCCCCATCGACCACCTGAGTACAGTGGCTCAATCCTCACTGGTGCCACTTCTGATCCAGTGATATGCAGTGCTCCCGCCACTCTAACATCCGCGTCAGGCATTAGTCGCAGGGTCACATCAGGTTCGATCGTGAGAGTCACTCCTTCCGGTACAGTAATCGAACCAGTTGCGGTGTAATTCCCGGCGGCCAGTGTTCGATCCTCGCCGATAATCGGGGGGAGGATCACTTCGCCACTGTGAATAAATGTGGCGGTCAGAGTCGTCGCAGCATCGAGCGAAAAATCAATTCGTGCGCTGGTTTCGCCGCTACTCCAGCTGAAAAAGCGATAGCCGGGCGCGGGTTCAGCGATCGCATAGCACGGCAACCCATCGAATACCGGAATCGTATCACCATACTCAGCTAACAGCGGCACACCATTGAGTAAAATGCGGCCACCTCCTCCGACGGAAACATTGGCCGTGAGCGGCACCGTGCCGGGCATCGCAAAATTCTGTGCGTAGTCAGCATAAATGTGCGGCGCACGCTGGCGGGCAAATTCTTTAATCTCTTCCAGCTCATTGCTTCTACCTTGGATCGACATCCCCCCGCTTCCGCCCCACTTGCCGACATGCAGCGGCACTTCCGGCAGAACTTCGGCATTGCGCCTATCGACAATTTCCGCGATGCGCTCAGGTTGAAAGGTACTCCCGAGATGCGCACAGTAGCGTTGCGCCATTCGGTTCAGGAAATCACGATTCTCGATCAACTCGCGGTAAAGCGGGTAATCATTGACCATGTTGTCGAGCAGTGACGTTGTCACGTTTGACATGTTCAGCCCTCGATCCAGATCCGGCACGATCCACTTCCACTTATGGCCCTCTCTGCCATCGCGCCATAACTCGCGGTTATGACGCCAGCTGGTGTTATTCACATAGTCCTCGATGATGATGAAATCCATGAAGCTCTCCATGTCCATGCGCGACTCCATAAATGCCCAGTGCACCGGATCTGCGAGATCATTGCTGATCGCATAGTCTTCCAGCGCCAGATAGTCGTCTACGGGGCCTTCCTTTGATCCAAGAGTAACTCTGCTGCTGGTGATGTGACCGAACTCGAGGTGACTGTAGTTATCAGGATCCACATGGTGCACGGCAGCAAAGTATGCCGGATCCAGCCCTTTCCGCAGATTGTGAATCCCCCAGTATTCTCCGTTCATGTAGACCACGACTGGTCGATACGTTTCCACTTCATTCTGCATCTGCCCCTGCATCAGATCGGGGGTGAGCGCATCACGCAGCATATCATCATCCCAGCTGTCCCCACCATTGCGAAAATTAAATTTGGAAAAGGAGGCAAGCCGCTGGTCGGGAAACAACTGGTAAGCAACTGCATCGTCACCATACTTCCCTCGCAATGTAACAGACAGCGGCTTCTGCGCGAAGCGCCAGATATTCTCGCCCCCAATGCGGCAGCCTGCATTCACTTGAAAGGCGAGGCTGCCATCTGGCTCAAAGTAAGTCAAGTTCACTGGAGCTTCCCGGCCCTTGTGCACATTGCGATAGATACCAATCGATGCATCAAAGAAGACTTCGGGATCGACGACAAACGACACCACAGGCAAGACTGACTTTGGGGCTCTCAGTATGTAAGACTGCGTCATGATCTCACCAGGCACCAGGTCGTCAACGAAGGCGCGCGCGCGAACAATCGTCGAAATTTCGACAGAGATTGGCGCATTGTACAGAGCGGAGGAGGAAGTGGGAATCGATCCATCAAGCGTATAGCGAATGCTCGCCGCCGGGGCATTCGCAGCCATCGAAAGCTCGACAATTTGAGTAGCGTTAATGATTCCGCTCGGCATTGAGAACAGCACCTTACCTGCCTGCGCATTCGGATCGGTTGCTGGGGCCGATGTATTGGCACCCGCAGGAGTGGGCTCACCAAAATACTGCCATACTGCGGGATCAGCTATCGATCGCCCATACGACACGTCGTCCCATTGCTGATCATAAGCGACCGTATCGACCACCTCAAAGTCAGCGGGCCGTGGTGCTGTCTGAGCGATGATCTCAAGATCAAAGCTAACATCCGAACTATCACCCGATCCCTGATGCACTTCCACCGCGATGGTGTTAGCTCCCGTCATCAGGTCACCTATCTCAACCACAAATTCTTCGAACCGATCTTCGCTTGCATCATCCGACGCGTAGGTTTGAAAGTCTACGCCCGCAGCCGGCATGCGAATCCGGTGCGTCTCGCGACCATTGATGTAAATGATCGCCGCATCATCGACCAGCAAGTTGAGAAGCACCGATTGAATCGCCGATAGATCTGCCACTTCGAAACTGCTGCGAAAATACGTGGTGGCAAATTTGTTCTCAGGATCATCGCCAAACCCAATCGTCGTCGCTTCGTCATTTTCACCATAGCCAAATTGGGCGCGTCCTTCCGGCCACGATGCATCATCAAAGTTCGCATCGATCCACGCCATTCCCTGGTCCGACCCATCGTCCAGATACTTCCACTGTGATGCCAGTGTAAAGAGCGGCAATCGTCCTCCTGCGGCGAGAGCGTCGGATTGCACCAGTGCCAGTTCTTCGCCTGCTCCCGACAACTTAAAGTTAGTATGATAGTGAGCGGTGACAAAATTGCCCCACGGAGCATAACTGCGATCGTGTCGTTCGCCGGGGCCAGCATCGAATCCATCGGCACGAACGATCAGATATCCACCAGCAGGAATGTTGCCGCCAAGGGGAAATGACCACTTGAGCGGATTTCCCATGTCATCGGTCAAAAAATAGCCGTCTAGAGAAACCGCCTCATCACCTGCATTGAACAATTCGATCCAGTCAGAATAATCGTCGAAGTCAACGTTGTCTGGATAGATGGTCGTGTTCGCTGCCAGCACTTCGTTGATCCGCAGATTTGGAGGTGAATCCTGAGCCGCGGAAAACCCCACGAAACATAAAAAGAAGAAAGCGACCGAGAAAAGAACGCAGTAGGTTGAAGAAAAAGAGGGGGTAATGGGCACACTTCATCATACTTCAGAAAGATGAACGGGACATGACAATTCAAGGGCGGACGCAATTACAAACATGTGACAACAACGTCATCGAAATTATTCATAACCACCTTATTTTAAACATATTAAGAATATCCTCACTCCCCTATCACATAGCGATTCTGCAAGTGCGCCAGATGATAGGCAGGCTGGACTGACTCCCCCGTCACGGTACTCATCAGGTCATCTGGCAAGAAGCGGCGGCCGTGCTGGTGCACATTTTTGCGCAGCCAATCGAGCAATGGCGCATAGTTCCCGGCTACCAGCGCAGACTCGATCCCATCGCCATGCGTCATTGCTCGCGCGAACAATTGTGACGCGTTCAGGTTGCCGAGACTGTAGGTAGGAAAATAGCCCAGTGCCCCCATGCTCCAGTGAATATCCTGCAGGCATCCTTCCGCATCCTGACGCACTTCAAGACCAAACATTGATTGAAACTCTTCGTTCCATGCAGCTGGGAGATCGGCCACTTTCAGGTCACCCGACACCAGTCGTTTCTCCATTTCAAAGCGCAGCATCACATGAAGATCATACGTTGCTTCATCTGCCTCCACGCGAATGTGTGACAGCTCGGCGCGATTCACCGCAGCCGTCATCTCATCAATCGAAATTTTCGCGAGGTGAGGAAAAAAATGCACAGCTCTGGGCAACCAGCGTTCCCAGAATGCTCGGCTGCGACCGACGTGATTCTCCCACAGGCGAGACTGCGACTCATGAATTCCAAGCGACACGGCCTCACCACACGGAGTGCCGAATAGCTCCGGCTGCAGCCCCTGCTCATAGAGCCCGTGCCCAGCCTCATGCAAGACTCCGAACAACGAACTGGTGAAGTCGTTTTCATTGTAGCGCGTAGTTAACCGCACATCTCCCGGAGCCAGCCCCGAGCAGAATGGATGCGCCGTCGTATCGATCCGCCCAGCGGAAAAGTCGAATCCGATCGCTTCCGCAACTTCTCGATTGAATGCCATCTGCTGCGCCTGCGGATATTCACCCCCTAACAGATCACCAGGAATCGATTTTGAGCGTTCAAGTGCCGCCTGCACAATTTCAACGACCTTGGGCTTGAGCGAACCAAAGACATCGTCCAATTGGCTGGCTCGAGCGCCGCGCTCATACGTTTCTAACAGCGCATCGTAACGACATTCTTCGTAGCCCCAAGCATCGGCTTTGATCATGTTAAGCTCGACCAGCTTCTCCAGATGTGGTTGGAAAATGGCAAAGTCCGACTTCTCACGTGCACCCTGCCAGGCTGAAATCCCCAGGCTTGTCGCCTCCTTGAACTCAGCGACCAATGCGGTTTCCAGCTTCGTTTCCCGGTCATAGTCATGTCGCCACTCACGCACATTTGCCGCCGCTACAGGATCGGTCAGCCCGGCATCTTCGCATGCCATCAACCAGTCACCCACATCTGCTCCTGTCGCCAACTCATGCATCCGTGCCGAAAAGTAAGCTCCCTGCTTCGCACGAAAGGCAATCGCACTGGCAGGCATATAAGTTTCCTGATCCCACCCCAGCAGCGCCGACGCACTTCCCAAGTAACTGATCTCGCGGAATCGCTCCACGAGTTTGGCATACGGTTGGCAGTTCAGCTTAGAAGAATCTGTCATGGAGGCAGCATTGCCAATGACAGGCGCGGGTCAAGGCGGATTCGTCTGTGACCACAACGACTGCTGTGCTAGCATACGCGAGTGTTTAGAATTCTTCTTTGCGTCAGCATCACAGTTATTACTTGCCTCGCGGACGGTCACACCCCTTGGCCTCGTCACACCATTGACGACACATCAGATGGCGCGGATGGCGTGCGATTGACGGATGTGAATGGTGACGGCTTGCTGGACATCGTAACTGGTTGGGAAGAAGGCGGCATCGTCCGCGCCTACCTTCACCCGGGGCGGGGCACAGAGAAGAAACGGTGGCCATCCACCACTGTGGGAAATGTCGCGTCGCCGGAAGACGCTGTCTTTGCAGATCTCGATGGCGACGGCGCATTCGATGTCATTAGTGCTTGCGAGGGCAAGACGCGCAGTCTTTTCGTCCATTGGGCTCCTGATTCGGCACCTGCTAATTTCATGGACCCGCTGAAGTGGACAACCGAGGCTATTCCTGTGGCGAAGGGCGCGCAATCCTGGATGTATTCGCTGCCCATGCAAGTGGACGGCAAGAATGGCATCGATCTGATCGTTGGCTCGAAAGGAACAGGCGCCGCCGTCGGATGGCTTGAAGCCCCCGCTAACGCTCGCACCTTGCACGACTGGCGCTACCATCGTCTGCAGGATGCGGGATGGATCATGTCACTGATCGCAGCGGACATGGACGGGGACGGTGATACGGACGTTCTTGTCAGCGACCGTAAAGGCGAAAAGCGCGGCGTCTATTGGCTGGAGCGCCCTGTGAATGCCAGTGAAGATTCCTGGCATCGACACGAGGTTGGCGGCGCCCACCGTGAGATCCTCTTCATTGATCATGGCGACCTCGATCAAGATGGACGGCTGGATGTTATCGCCAGCGAAAAACGTTCGCTGCTCTGGTTCCGCAGGACGAAAGGTGGATGGGAGGAACACCTCATTCCCCTGCCGCGGGGTGTGGGAGGAGGCAAAAGCGCTACCATTTGCGACGTCGATTGCGATGGCAAAATGGACATCGTCTTCAGCTGCGAAGGAGCGAAAGGCAAGCTCTCCGGCATGCGTTGGCTATCGTGGAAGGACTCCCCCGCCAGCGGCCATTGGTCAGATCACGAAGTTTCCGGCGAGCCTGGAACCAAATTTGATCGCGTCGTTGCATCAGACATCGACGGTGATGGAGATCTCGATCTCTTGTGTTGTGAAGAACGCGATGGCCTCGGTGTTTTCTGGTATGAGAACCCGACAAAACAGGTCAAACCGGAGAGTTAGATCGGCTACTAACTCGGCAACTCGAGCGCGTCTGCCGCATCGCTGGTTCTTTGCCAGGCCGAGTGCAGATCATCCAGTCCTACGTCTGGACAACTCCTTTCGACAGCGCCGCCATTTTCGATTCCGGCGTCGCTGATTGCGCGTTCGTGCTGCGCCAGACGAAGATCAGCCTGCACCATGATGTTCACCAATTCTTTAAACCGCACTTGTGGCTCCCAGTTGAGCTGTTCTCTCGCTTTGGTTGGATCGCCGATTAGCAGATCGACCTCTGCAGGACGCTCGTAGCGATCATCATGGGACACATATTCTTTCCAGTCGAGATCCAGCGCACCGAAGGTTGTTTCGCAGAATTCCTGCACCGAGTGTGACTCGCCGGTTGCCATGACGTAATCGTCAGCAGTGTCCTGCTGCAGCATCCGCCACATGCCCTCAACATACTCCCTTGCATAACCCCAATCGCGTTGCGCGTTGAGATTCCCGAGGTAGAGCCGCTCCTGCAGCCCGACTTTGATCCGAGTGGCAGCTCGAGTGATTTTTCGTGTCACAAAGGTCTCTCCTCGGCGCGGCGATTCGTGGTTGAAAAGGATGCCGCTGGTGGCGTGAAGTCCATACGACTCACGATAGTTCACGGTGAGCCAGTGGGCATAGAGCTTCGAACAACCGTAGGGTGAACGTGGGTAAAAGGGTGTTCGCTCCGACTGCGGAATCTCCTGCACTTTGCCGAACATCTCTGAAGATGAAGCCTGATAGTAGCGCACTTTCCCTACCAGATCGGCCTCTCGGATTGCCTCCAAAATCCGCAAAGCGCCGAGTCCTACGATGTCTCCAGTGGACTCAGGAATGTCAAATGACACCCGCACATGGCTCTGCGCGCCAAGATTATACACCTCATCCGGCTGAATTCGATACAGCAGCTTTACCAGCATCACAGAGTCTGTCAGGTCGCCAAAGTGCAACCGCAGGCGAGAGTTCTCCTGTGGCCCGGCATACAGATGATCGATGCGGGAAGTATTAAATGAGGAAGCCCGGCGAATAATGCCGTGCACGGTATACCCTTTAGAGAGAAGAAGTTCCGCAAGGTATGAGCCGTCCTGGCCAGTGATTCCGGTGATGAGTGCTGTTTTCATTGTGTTCAGAAAGAGTAGGCAAATCCTAAACCAATTAAATATTCAGGTTTATTGACAATGCTATAATTTCCATTATTGTAAAATGCGAATCATTTGTATTTCACGGAACATTGCTGCTGTTTGTTGTGGTTTTTATGGTTTTTCTTTTATAATCTAACAAAGCGATTCGTCCGGGAGCTCCCTGACCAAGGGCGGCAGCGTGCCTGACTTCGCATAAGTGAATACAGACAAAGATGGAAACAGTGTCAGCCAGTGAAACAGTGATCCGCCCGAACCGTTCGTGGTGGGGCATCGACTGGAGAGAGTTCGCGGAGTATCGCGACTTGCTTTGGCTTCTTGTTCGCCGGGACTTTGTTGCTAAGTACAAGCAAACTGTGCTGGGCCCGCTCTGGTTCATTCTGCAACCGCTCCTGACGACACTGGTTTTTACAGTTGTCTTTGGCAATTTTGCTGAGATTCCCACCGATGGCGCACCGAAGGTTCTCTTCTACCTCTGTGGGATGCTGGGATGGAACTATTTTTCACTCACTTTCACGGCAACTGCGGGGACGTTCACGTCAAACGCCAACCTCTTTGGGAAAGTCTACTTTCCCCGCTTGATCCTTCCCACGGCCACAGCAATTGGCAACTTGTTCGCGCTGTTGTTGAATTTGGGAGTCTTCGCCGCATTCTGGGGTTACTACCATTTCTTCACTGATGATTTGTCTTCCCAACCAGGATTCATCGGAAGGTTGGCGCTTGTTCCGCTACTGATCCTCCAGACGGCAGGAGTGAGCCTCGGATGCGGATTGTGGATGGCGGCGCTCACGGCCAAGTACCGCGACCTTACCCACATGACCGGATTCATGATCCAGATATGGCTCTACGCTACTCCCGTTATTTATCCGCTCTCCATTGTATCGGGCAAATGGCAAACGGTCGCCGCCCTGAATCCGATGACGTGCGTCGTGGAAGGCTTTCGCATCGCCCTTCTCGGAACCGGCAACCTTCCTCCTCATATGATTGCGATCTCAACCACAGTCACACTCGCTCTTCTGCTCTCTGCGATTCTCGCATTCCGTCGCACTGAGCGCACTTTCATCGACACCGTCTAGTTACACATGTCCGAGCCTTCAGCCATCGAAGTAAAAAACCTCAGCAAGCGCTACCGATTGGGCACCATTGGTGCGACAACACTGCGAGACAGTCTCGTACGCCTGGCGCGACGTGTAAGAAATGGCCGGGCGGACACGACGACGACTGAAGAGTTCTGGGCACTGCGGGATGTTTCGTTCAATGTACACTGCGGAGAAGTCCTGGGAATCATCGGCAAGAATGGAGCAGGCAAATCCACACTTCTCAAAGTGCTGTCGCGGATTACGGACCCAACGGAAGGTGAAGCGCGAATTCGTGGCCGCGTGGCGAGTTTGCTGGAGGTGGGAACCGGCTTCCATCCTGAACTCACAGGCCGGGAAAACACCTATTTAAATGGTGCCATACTGGGGATGCGTAAGCGGGAGATCGACGCAAAACTTGAGGCAATTTCAGAATTTGCGGGAGTCGAAAAATTCATGGACACTCCCGCAAAACGCTACAGCTCAGGGATGCGGGTACGTCTGGCCTTTGCTGTGGCAGCTCACCTGGATCCGGATATTCTTATCATTGATGAGGTTCTTGCAGTTGGTGACGCTGCATTCCAGCAGAAGTGTCTGGGTAAGATTGGCGAAGTTGCAGAAAGCGGCAGGACAGTGCTGTTCGTCAGCCACAACATGGCAGCGATTCAAAGTTTCTGCAGTAGAGTTCTGGTAATCGAAGGTGGCCAAGTCGTCTTTGATGGATCCACGTCGGATGGTGTTGAGCGCTACTACAGTGGACTAACAGAACTAAAAACCACTGGACATTACAGTAGAACACGATCGGTATCAGATTCCACACCTGCCTGGGTGACTTCAGCCCGATTGATCACAAATCGCGATTCTTCAACAGCAGAATTGAATACGGGCGACCCGCTGTCCTTTGAGATTGCAGTCACAACACGCACACCTTTGCCCGGATTGGTCGTCGGCATTGGAATCGAGAATGTCCGAGGAGTCCGGATCTGCACCTTCCATACCAAGTGCGATCCAGATTTTGAAGTGGAAGGATCTGCTGGTGATTACGTGTTCCGCTGTGATGTCGGAGAGATAGGTCTAGCAGGCGGCGTCTATCATGTGAGGATCCAGATTGAAACAGGCAACGAAAGTGTCGAACTGATTGAAAGTGCGTTCACGTTCCTCCTTCTCTCCACCGATTATTTTAAGAACGGCGGCAGACTGGTCGGCGGAGCCATTTTGGTACCTCAGCGCTGGTCATTGCAGACACCCACCAATGGACGCCTGACAGAGGATGACGCCCATGCCTGTTCACTAACCTCATGACCTGTTTTAAGAGGCTATAAACAATGTGTGGAATAACTGCAATTATCGGAGATCTCGCCAGAGGCGCGGCATGTGAGAGGGCGATCTCCAGCATTGCGCACCGCGGGCCTGATGGCTCAGGAATTCTGGATCGAGGGTGGAGCCAACTGGCACACCGACGCCTGTCGATCATCGACGTTGAAGGGGGGGCTCAACCTCTTGCAAACGAAGACCATACCTGTTTCGTCACGTTCAATGGCGAGATCTACAATTACGTTGAACTCCGGGAACAGCTCAAGGCAGCTGGGCACACTTTTCGGACAGCATCCGATACCGAAGTCATCGTTCATGCCTACGAAGAATGGGGTGATGACTGTGTCTCAAGACTGCGCGGCATGTTCGCCTTTGCAGTGCTCGATGAAACTCGACGGTCCGTTTTTGTCGCTAGGGATCGCATGGGGATCAAGCCTGTCGTGTATTGCTGCCTGCCCGGCTCAACAATTGTTGCCTCAGAGCTAACAGCTATCGAAGCAGCCGTCCCCGAAAAACTGGAAATCGACTCCGATGCGATTCATGCTTTCCTCCGACTTGGTTACATTCCTGCTCCCCTGACAATATACAAGAACGTTTGGAAACTGCCTCCAGCCTCAACCATTCGCTTCGACCGATATGGCAAGCCTGACAGAGTCAGACGTTACTGGGATCTGACATTCGAACCTGTCCATGGAAGAACCGAGGAGAACTGGATCGACGAGATCGACGAGACGATTCGTGAGTCGGTTCGCGCTCATCTTAAGGCAGATGTCGACTTTGGGGCATTCCTTTCTGGAGGTCTTGATTCGAGCCTCGTCGTTTCCTACATGTCTGAGCTACTCGACAGACCGGTGAAGACTTTCTCGATGGGCTTCGATGAAGTAGAATTTTCTGAGAGTAACTTCGCCCGCACAGCATCATCTCTCTGTCATACCGACCATCACGAATCTACTCTAACACAGGCAGATCTTGAATCTTCGACAGATCTAGTGAACTGCTATGGCGAGCCATTCGGGGACAATTCGGCACTGCCGACATTAAAGCTATGTGAAGTCGTTTCAGGCAGTGTAAAAATGGCCCTGTCGGGCGATGGTGGAGACGAACTATTCGGCGGCTACGATCGATACCTCCGGGCTGCTCCACTCTGGATGCCTTCCAACAGGGCGCCCTCGATGCAGGCCTACCAAGCGCTGCGGGGCGCCATGCGGCAGATCCTTGGAAGAGAGGGCTATTGCCCCCCATCAGCATACGAACATTGGCATAACAACGCCCGAATGTTCACCTTCGATGAACTACAGAGACTGATCGGGCGCCAACTTTCCTACGATCCTGCAGGTGCTTCCTTCGACAACAGAACTTTGAATATCAGTGACTGGCACTACTTGAGTCAACTTCAGTACTATGACATTCACTCCTATCTACCGGGAGATATCCTCACGAAAGTAGATATCGCAAGCATGCGTCACGGACTTGAAGTGCGCGTCCCTCTCCTCGATCACAAAGTGGCGGAACTGGCAGCAACCATCCCACCGGAACTACTGGTGACCCAAACTGCCAGTGGCTTTTCGGGAAAGTCGATTCTCAAGAAGCTGGCGGAGCGTCGTTTCCCGCGGGAGTTCGTCCACAGGAAAAAGCAGGGATTCGGATTCCCCATTGCCAGTTGGATCAATCAGATCCCCCCAGGCAAACTAAACGATCAACTCCTCGGCTACGACTCACTGATCACGCGGCACGTCGATGAAGCTGCCGTCAGAGATCTGCTCTCTAACATAAGCAGCCCGATGAGATCGAGAAAGATCTGGCTCCTCCTGATTCTCCAGCGATGGCTCGTCAGGCGCAGTTCTTCATCTCTTTGCTTGCCCTCCTAACATTGCCCTAATACCACTATGAATACCATGACCCTAACAAAGAACGATCATCAGATCGTTCGCAGAGAATGGACCGAAGAATCGGTCAACAGATTCTGGGATCACTTCGCTCAAAGAGACGATACTTCACAGAAGTACTTCTCGCGCATGGCAGCAGATCAACTCACGAAACTATTACGCGATACGGGAAGACTAAAAGGAAAGCTTCTCGATTACGGATGTGGCCCCGGCTACCTGCTGGACAAACTCAGCGCTGAACAAGTTGAGTGCTACGGTGCCGATCCTTCGCCCGAATCGGTGGAACAAACAAAGAACCGGCTTCGTGGCCGCTCCAACTGGAAAGGTTGTATCAAGATGAATGGTACTCCCATAGACTACGAGACGGCGTCATTTGACGTAGTCACCTGCATCGAAACCATCGAGCACCTTCCTGACGACATTCTGACGGAAACGATAGCTGAGATCAGCCGACTGCTGAAGCCCGGCGGTATGCTGCTACTGACTACCCCTTTCAACGAGGATCTGGACGCGAACATGCACTTCTGTCCGTTCTGCAACTCAGAGTTTCATCGCATGCAGCACGTTCAGTCGTGGCAGCTCGAGGACGTTTCCGACCTCATGTTCCAGCACAAAATCGCTCCTCTATTCTGCCGAGATCTGCGCCTCGCTTCCTACGGTCATGAGCCGTCCGCCTCCGTGATGCTCCAGCATTTTCCAAGGGGCCTGCTGCACTACGCAAAATTCAAGCTGCTTAAAGCCCTGGACCGAGTGGCCCCCCGCCCATTTCCTCAGGGGCGCATTACTGCCAGCTATGATCTGCGAAATCACGGTCGAAACTTAATCGCAATCGGAATTCGGCAGTAATCTCAAGAATATCCGTCGAATTTTGGCAATCTAAACATTTCATATCTATTGACATTTATTATATTTAATATAATATTCATATATTCCATCCCTGCTAGTTGCGAGATGGAAATCTCATTCGAAGTATTGCCTGTGGCAGCGATTTGCTGAACCACGGGCGGCAGCGTCCGGCCAGGCTCGCCGTGAGAAGTGAAACCGAACAACCGAGAAGAAGGAATGAAAACGAATCCCACGGAGAACTCCCACCCACTGGTATCCATCCTGATCCCTTGCTACAACAGCGAGGCCTACCTCGCCGAAGCGCTCGATTCCGCTCTGGCACAGACGTATACCAACGTGGAAGTGATCGTAGTGGATGATGGTTCGAGCGATGACAGCACTGAAGTGCTCTCAAGCTACGGCGACCGCATCCGGTGGAAGAGCATCCCGAATGGAGGCGCATGCGCTGCCCGGAATGAAGCGCTCAAGTTGGCGAAAGGTAACTTCATTCAATTCCTTGATGCGGACGACTTGCTGATGCCTGACAAGATCGCTCGCCAGCTCCCTTTGCTGCTGAACGGTGACTATGACCTTGTCTTCTGCCGCGGGACGATCTTCGGAGACGGCAAGCCAGAGCGTGCACAGAAACGTGAAATTCTCTCGCCCGAAAACAAAGATCCTTTTGCCTACTGCCTGCGCCAGGGCCTCAGCACACTCGCGCCACTCCACAGCCGGCATATTCTCGATCAGATCGGTGGTTTTCGCGCAGGCGTCCAGTTCGCTCAGGAATACGATATGCACATCCGCCTGATGGCCGCCGGGGCTCGGATTTTATTTCGTGATGAGTTACTATGCCGAGTGCGTCATCATCCCAGCGACGCTCGCATCAGCCAGAGTTCACGGCCTGCGGGAGCTTTACTTCGTATCCTGCTTGAACTCACAGATGAGCTCATGCGGCGTCCACACTACCAAATGACAAAGCAGCGCTGCCGGGCACTGGCCAGCCTCATCGCCCAACATGCCGTTTACGCCTACCGCAATGGCGCACAAAGCCTCCCGGCGAGAGCGTTCCATCTTGCGCAGAAACTCGATCCGCACTTCAGCGTCGAAGAGCGTCCATGGTATCGCGCTGCTGCTCGCGGCTTCGGATACATGAACATAGAGCGCTTCCTCTCCGCTGCCCGCAGTGTGCGCGATCGGGTCTATCTCTCGAATTGAAACCGATCTGAATTCCCTGCCATGAAGCTGACTACAGCATACCGTTACGCGACGAACCCATCGCACGCTTCCCGGACGGCATCGATCTTTGTCATTACGACAGCGACAAGAGCTATGCAGGGAGGCTGCAGATTTACCCGCTTCTCTGGGCGGCTCTAAAGCCAGAGGGCATTCTGGTATCAGACGACATTCAGGACAATCTGGCGTTTGCTCACTTTGCAAGGATGGCGGGAGTGCCCCCTGTGATTACGGATACCGGCGATCAACAATCATCCTCAAAATTCATTGGCATCCTTCGAAAGCAGACCGACCGCCCGATCCGTCACATCCAGTTCTGATCGCATGCGCATTTCGTTCATCAGTCCCGAGTTTGTCACCGAGCCCAGCTTTAGTGGTGGCTTGGCGAACTATCTTGCGCGCGTTTCCCGCGCCTTGCAGAACGACGGCCATGACGTGCATGTGCTCACTCGCTCAGCGAGCAGGGACAACTCGACCGTCGATTACCATGGCGTTACCGTGCATCGGGTCGTGCCACTCTGGGATGAACGAATGGTTCTCGATCATGTCGATCCGCTTGTGCCACGCCAGCATTACAACTTCTATCAGGACATCAAGGCCGCCTGGTGCCTGCGCAGAAAATGGAATCAGCTGAACCGCGAAAAGGCATTTGACCTGGTGCAGACCGCAAATGTCAGCGCCTGCGGATTTTTCTTCCGAAACGAAAAGCGAACGCCGATCATCACGCGCCTGTCGAGTTATCGTCCTTTGTGGGACACTCTTTCGGGAGCCGATATCAATAGCGGCCTCAAGATGCGGTGGAAATTCGAACAGAAGGCGATCGAAGGCACGCGCTACCACTACGCTCCCAGCGATTTTGTCGCCCGGGAAACCCAAGATAACTACCACGTAGGTGATGTCGATGTCATCGAGACTCCATTCTTTCGAGAGGTTCCTCAACCGGACGATTGCTTCTACAACGAGCACCTGGCTGGAAAAGATTACCTGCTCTACTTCGGTCAACACAATCGAATGAAAGGCACGCACCTCATTGGTGAAGCACTTCCGCAAGTTCTCGACCGCCACCCTTCTCTGCATTGCGTTTTCGCCGGACGAGACAGCAACCTCGCCCCCGACGGCGGTAGCATGCGAGCATACGTTCGCCGACTGAACGAGAGCAACTGCGACCGTCTGCACTTCGTCGATCCACTGCGTCACGATCAGCTCTACCCAGTCATAGAGAATAGTATCGCTGTACTGATACCCTCGCTTGCGGACAATCTCCCAAACACCTGCCTTGAGTCGATGGGCCTCGGGAAAACGGTAATCGCAGCAACTGATTCGTGCTTTGAGCAATTGATCACTCACAGGGAAAACGGGTTTCTTGCTGAACAAGGAAGCGCTGAGAGTCTCGCACAAGTGATCAATGATGTCCTCGCATTGAGTCCGGAAACACGAGCTATCATCGGTGCCCACGCCCGCGAGAGCATCGGTCGCCTGCATCCAGACAAGGCCATACCGAAGCTGATCGACTACTACGCGTCAGTCATCGAACAATTTCAACAGCAGCAAAACTGAGACGTGCCAGCAGTTACTCCAGAACCTCGATTAACAATTGGCCGCGCCTGGTGGCTGATGCGCCGTGATATCGAGCGCGGCTTTCTCGCCGCATGGCACTATCGGGTAACGTCATCACAAATCCTCGACAAATGCCGCACTCTCCCCGAGGCAAACTCGGACGACTCGTTTCCCCACGTACACGTCCTGGCGGGTGAAGAGCAATGGTTGATGGCAACATGGATGCTGGCCAGCTTCTTACATTTTACAGATCACCCGTGGAACATTCACATCCACGACGACGGCACCTTGAGCGATCACGCAATCGATGAACTGTCCCGACTGTTTGAAGGGATCAAAATTGTTCGCCGCGGAGACGCTGATGCGGAAATGGCCCAGACGCTTTCAATGTATCCCCGCTGTGCTGAGTATCGCGCAGCCCATCCGCTCGGGATCAAGTGCTTCGACATTCCCCACATGGCAAAGGGCAATCGATTCCTGCTCCTCGACAGCGATGTATTGTTCTTCAAGCGGCCTGATCAGATTCTTGAGTGGGCGGCAGATGACAATGATGTCCGCATCTGGTTCAATCAGGATCCTCAGGAACCATCATCCTTGTCCTCCGAACAATGCCGGAGCGATCTAGGATTTGAATTGTGGTCACAAGTAAACAGCGGCCTCTGCCTCTTGCACAAAGACGCCATCCGCTTTAGCAACTTTGAGCAATGGCTGGAACTGGGCGCGATCAAAAACGGAATCGCCTGGCGCACGGAGCAAACGTTGCTCGCCCTCGGAGCTTCACGTCACGGCAAAGGCGGCCTGCTTCCCGAAATCTATGAGGTTTCACTGGGCAAAACCCGAAGTAATCAAGCAGTCGCCAGGCACTACGTCGGTGCGGTAAGAGATCGCTTCTACGCCGAGGGCATCCCCGATTTAAAGGGTCAACTACTGAATTGAATCGCCAGATCCGATGAATTTGATAAGAGAGCCTTTTGGCAAGCACATTCCCTGCCTGGATGGAGTCCGTGGCGTCGCAGTGCTGCTGGTCTTGTGCAGACACCTTCTTCCCGTTGAGCCCATCGGTTTCATTCCTCTCGAGTACGCACGGAAGGTTCTGGAAGCCGGATGGATTGGTGTTGATCTTTTTTTTGTTCTGTCAGGATTTTTGATCACGGGCATTCTTCTCGATACCAGAGGCTCGAACCGATCGTTCAGGAACTTCTACGCCCGCCGCTCATTGCGGATCTTCCCGCTCTACTTTTTCGTCTTGTTGGTGGGGTTGGTCATCCTTCCAGTTGCTGGCATCCACTATGAGGGAATGCAAATCAATTTGGAAAACCAGCTATGGCTGTGGACATACGCGTCGAATTTTGCGATGGCCTTCCAGGACTCCTACCTTTTCACAGCTGACGGTTTCATCCTTTCCCACTTGTGGTCGCTGGCGGTAGAGGAACACTTCTATCTGGTGTGGCCATTTGCAGTCTTGTCACTGTCATGGAAACCGCTGCTGCGGATCTGCTTAGGGACAATTGTCATTGCTCTCGCGCTGCGGTGTACGCTCTACTTGTCAGGAGTCACAGGCATTGCAAACTACGTGCTAACATTTTGCCGCATGGACTCGCTGATGTTTGGTGCATTGCTGGCGATCGGTTGTCGAATTCCTGCTGCGCAGCAAACGCTGCGAACTCTCACCCCGGTGACCGGATGCCTGTCCGGTGCCGGACTAGCCATCATTCTGGTGACAACCAAGGGATGGTGGGTCGCGCATTGGTCGATGCAAACCGTGGGATTCACGCTGCTCGCTATCTTCTTCTCGTCAGCGCTTTACATCCTCCTCAACACTTCCGATGGGAATTGGTTTCGGCGCGCGTTTTCGTTGAGTCCACTGCGCTTTCTTGGAAAATATTCTTACGGAATCTACATTTATCATTCAATTCTTGATGCGCACCTTGAGCGCTGGATTCCTGACGCATCGGGACCATTTGCGACCATTCCCATTCTCGGCCCATTCAGCATTCTTATTGCCCGCGTTGCCCTGGTGTTGCCTCTGGTGTTACTTTCATTTCATTTTCTTGAGTCGCCTTTTTTGCGTCTGAAAGATCGATTCACTACAAAGACTAACTCGGAGTCCGCACCTTCCAAATCTGTACCTGCTCTGACCACCGCTACGCAATGAGCGTCCTCTTGGTGCCAGATTATTGCTCGACGATCCGAACGTATCCTTGATCTGCAGGCACCCTTGCTTCGCTGATTTCGACAGTAGCACAAGCATGCTTTTCAATTCTCTAGAGTTCTTGATTTTCCTAATTCCGGTTTATGCTGGCTATCTGGTATTGCAGCGAAAAGCACAAAACCACCTACTGCTGGTTGCCAGCTATCTTTTCTACGCCGCGTGGGACTATCGTTTCCTCGCACTCATCATCGGCACAACGATCATCGACTACTTCTGCGGTGGAGCGATCCAAAAAGCCGACACAACGAAGAAACGCAAGATTTTCATGGGGATCAGTCTGGCGGCAAACCTCGGCAGTCTCGGATTCTTCAAATACTTCAATTTTTTTACGGAGTCTTTCGCAGAGCTGATTTCGATCACCGGGATCGCATTCAATCCGACGTCACTGAACATTATTCTCCCGGTTGGGATCTCGTTTTACACGTTTCAAACGATGAGCTACACGATCGACATCTTTCGTGGAAAGCTGCAACCAGTAAAGGATCCCCTCGACTTCGCGCTGTATGTTTCGTTCTTCCCGCAATTGATCGCTGGCCCAATCGAGAGAGCCAGCCGATTTCTACCCCAAATCGCCACGGCTCGTAATGTTGGAGCCGACGATGTGCACAAAGGAATCTGGCTGATCCTTCTCGGTCTGTACCAAAAAGTTTTCATTGCAGACAACCTCGCCGAAATCGTCAATCCATTGTTCGCCGACGAAACTACGTCTGGTGCCATGGTGCTCCTGGCGGTGTACGGTTTCGCTTTCCAAATCTACTGCGACTTCGCTGGCTACAGCAACATGGCGCGCGGTATTGCTCGCTTGATGGGCTTTGACCTGATGATCAATTTCAATGCGCCTTACTTCGCGAACTCTCCATCTGATTTCTGGAAGCGCTGGCACATTAGCCTGTCGAGCTGGCTTAGAGATTATCTTTACATCCCACTGGGCGGCAATCGCAAAGGCTCACTGCTGACGGTGCGAAATCTGTTTGTCACCATGTTGCTTGGGGGGCTATGGCACGGAGCGTCCGGACACTTCATCCTCTGGGGAGCTTTCCACGGCATGCTGCTCGCAGCCTGGCATTTTAACAAACAGCACTCATGGATTCAGTTACCAGACAACAGCCGAATTGCCGAATGGTTCTCCATCGTTGTCACTTTCAATCTAGTTTGCGTCGGATGGTTGTTCTTCCGAGCCGAGTCCACAGCGCAGGCGATAAGCATGTTGGTCAGCCTGGCAGATTTCAAACTCACCGCAGGCATTGGTCTTTCACAATTCGCAACCGTCGGCGTCCTCGTTCTTCCCTTGTTGATTCTCGACTACTTCAGCTTCCGGAAGCAGTCGCCGATTGTCATCTATTCTTCACCTGTCTGGGTACGCAGCACGGTGTGCACCACCCTCCTTCTGTCAATCGTCATGGCGGGAAAATTTGGAGCCGATGAGTTTATCTACTTCCAATTCTAGAAAAATGCGCGCCGTCAGAAAATTCAGCGACATTCTGATCGCGTTGGCAGTAGTCGGCTTGATCGAGACTTACCTGCACGTCTCAGTGGATGCGTTTTCTGCTATCAAGGCGGGCGATTTCCGCTCCGATTCGATTGGCGAATGTATCCAGAAGGCAAAATATCATGCGCCGCATCTGGACTACGCGATCATCGGCAGCTCAATCACTTCCGCGTTGGACTCCACCGCACTTGGCGGCACGCTTTCGCAAAATTCGATGAACCCAGTCGAATGCGAACGATTCGTAGTCTATAGCGCCAACATCCTGGGCACTCGGCGCCTCGCCGAAGAAATCATTTTTCCAAATGTCCGCCCTAAGCACTCCATCTATGTGGTCAGCCCGCGCGACGTCAATGCCCGCTCGAACGTCAGCAGCATCAACCAGTCGATTCCTGACATCGACCTCTACACCGACAGCCCGCTCCGCTATTCCGCGAACAGCTGGATGCAACGCCACTTCTATCTCTACCGCTATCGTAGCCACCTTCTGTCCTCGGCGAAGAACAGCTTCAAGCAGAACACTGAAACTCCTGAGAAGTGTAAGTCAAAAAGCACACCCGCTTTTGACCTCTTCGATGCTGACCCTCGATGGAAAGAGGATCTTAACCAACTTCACGCATCGTGCCTCCGTCAAGGCTCGGAATTGACGATCGTTTTCCTGCCCTGCAATCCGTCGGACAGTTCAACAACTGAGAGCTTTCGCGACGCGACCGGCCAGTGGCATAGCGAACTCGCAGCCTGGTGCAAGAGTCGGCACATCACGTGTTTCGACGCCTCAGCAACAACCAACAGCCCAGAGTTTTATCGGGATACCCATCACCTGAACGGCAAAGGCAGCACGGCATTTACTAACACCTTTTCGAACTGGATCGCCGAACGCGACCAACTTAACCCGTCCCTTGGAAGCCTGTGAACGTCCTCTTCGCACCAGACTACTGCCTCGACAATCCCTACCAGCAAATGCTGGCGGGGGCCCTGCGTGAACAGGGATGCACCATCGAGTTCTTGTCCAACTACCGCCGCGGCTTACCGCTTTCGCGCGGATGCCACAGGGACAATCGAGCCCTTCACCTGCACTGGCCGGAAGCCTACTTCCGCGCCGGCACTTCCCGCCTGGCCGACTGGGTGCGAGCACTTCGCTATCCTCTGGACCTTGCACTACTGGCCCGCCGGAAACCAATTCTCGCCACCGCGCACAACCTGATGCCCCATCGCCCGTCGCCGCTGGCTGCACTCGATATGCGCATCACTTACCGTCGGGCAAAGCGCATCATCGCTCACTCTGCCATGGCAGCTGATCAAGTCGCCGCGTTCTACAATATTGACCGGAGCAAGTTTCATATCATCCCACACGGTGATCTTGCGGCGAACATGCCTGCATTGATTATTCAGAAAGAGGCCAGGAAACGTCTAACACTGACAGATGCTCCCATTTGTCTCATGTTCGGTGCGCTGGCTCCCTACAAAGGCATCGAAAAAATTGCCGCCGCCTGGGAACATTCGACAGATACTGCGCAACTTTACATTGTAGGAGATTCATTCGACCCGGACTACGCGCGACAACTTGAAAGGTTTGTCGCGGATAAGGGTCGCGTCACACTGGTGCGACGCCGCGTCGATGATGACGAACTGCACCTGTGGCTTTCCGCCTGCAATTGCACCCTCTACAATTACACGCGCATCCTGACTTCTGGGAGCGCCTGCATGGCACGTTCGCTCGGGATTCCCATCGTATTGCCGCATCGGCTGGTCACTGTAGACCTTGGAGAACCCCATCCTCATGTGTTCCGATTTGATTCGATCAATGGCAACTTCAGCACCGCGTTGGATCGGGCTCTGAATACCAAGCGCAAGAATGACAGCGCAAAAGAATGGCGCGAACAGACCGCGTGGAGTCGCGTCGCCGCCGACACTTTGAAACTCTATCAGGAAATCGCCTGAATTTGATGAAAGTCAGCGTCCTCATTCCCTGCTTCAACGCTGAACGCTGGATCGATCGCGCGATCAAGTCGGCATTGCGACAGACGTATGCGGACACGGAAGTGATCGTCGTTGACGACGGATCGACTGATGGCAGCCTCGACATCATCCGCAGCTACGATGGTCAGATTCGCTGGGAATCTGGTGAGAATCGCGGCGGCAACCATGCGCGCAACCGACTGCTCGAATTGGCTACGGGCGAATGGCTGCAGTATCTCGATGCCGACGACTACCTTTCCGCGACTAAAGTAGATAGGCAGGTGCAGCACCTGCAGGCGCATCCTGACACAGACATTATTTATTCACCAGTGCTGCTGGAATACTGGAACGCCGACCTTTCGCAGGCGACCCATATCGAGGCTCAGGACGTGCAGATTTCGAATGATCCGTGGACGTTGTTGATTCGCTGGCGCATGCCGCAGACGGGCGGCCCATTGTGGAAGAAACTCGCGATCGTAGCCGCTGGCGGCTGGGACGAGGAGCAACCTTGTTGTCAGGAGGCGAAACTCTATCTGCAATTGTTAAAAAAGGGCGCACGGTTCAGCTACTGTGACGACTCCGGTGCGGTCTACCGCCAATGGAGTCAGGAAACTGTGTGCACGAGAGATCCGGTGCGCAGCATTCTGAAGCGTCTTGAAATTCTCGATGTCGCAGAGTCTCACCTGCAATTATCTGACACCCTTACTAACGAACAATCGAGCGCTCTTGCTGAGGCGCGCATGGAGATTGCGCGATCTGTCTATACACACGATGCGAAGGTTGCCCACCGAGTCGAACGCAAGGCTCGCGCTCAACTGCCCGCACGTAGACTCCCAAAGGCGGCCGCTTTTCCGACAACCTACCGCATCGCCTACCGCCTGCTGGGGTTTGGCGGTGCCGAGTGGCTGGCAAGTTCCACCCGACGCGACCGAACTGCGCCATCACATTCATGACATCCACTCGTCATCACGGCTCCATTCCCGTATCTGCGATCATCGCCACACGCAACCGCCCGATGGTGCTGCTGCGAACATTGCATACGCTCAGCCTTCAGTCGCAGTTTCCTGCGGAGGTCGTCATTGTCGATTCCTCAGACAACAGCAAGACCGTCGAAGCGTGCGAATCGATGAAGCACGAATGGCCGTGGCGCACCAAATACCTGCGTGCCACCGTACCTGGCGCAGCGACTCAGCGCAATCAGGGAGTCGAACATTCTATCTTTCCGGTCATTCTTTTCATGGACGACGACATCGTGATCCAGCCATCCTGCATTGCACGGCTTTGGCAAGCGCTAAGTGAATCGGAAAACACCGGTGGGGCCAGCGCCATGATCACGAATCAGGCATACCATGCCCCGGGAAGACTCGGTGGATTCGTGTTTGCGTTTCTCAATGGCAAAGGACTCGCCAGTTATGCCGGGCGCTGCTTTGGACCTGGGCTGGCGCAACTGCCCGGCATCGACACTCCTGGCAATTTCGTTGATGTCGACTGGCTCAATGCCGGTTGCACACTCTATCGCAGGTGCTGCCTGCCGGATCCGGTTTTTCCCGCCATTTTTGAAGGAGCATCTACCGCAGAGGATCTCGCACTTTCACTTCAAGTCGGGCGCAAATGGAAACTGGTCAACGTGCCGCGCGCACGCATCTACCACGACAGTCAACCGGGCGATCACAAGAAAAGTGTGTCACGGCTCGCAGCCATGGAGTTAGTCAATAAGCACTTCATCATGCGCAGTGTCCTCGGCCGTAAAGGCATCACCGACTACCTCAAATTTGCAATCATGATGGGCTACCAGTTTGCAGGCACGCTGACCTGCCGACGCGGACTTGGCGAAGCCCCAGCAAGAATTACCGGTTTTGGAATTGGCATCTACAGAATCCTGTTCGCGCACTGATCCCTCGGTGGATGGCGGCAAGACAACTTCGCACCTGCGACGCTTCCTGCAGCAGGCAGTGACCAAAGCGGCATCGCTGATCTCGCGACTGCGCAGACTCTGGTTCGCAGCGCTCGGCGTTCACTTCGAAGGCCGTGCATGGCTGCGCAGCGTCGACATTCCGCGCGCCTGGAGTGCGATCACTCTTGGCGACAACGTCATGCTCGATCGCGGCGTCACATTGCTCGTCACCGAGAGCGACACCTCTTGCCCTGAACTCAGACTCGGGCGAAACGTTTACATTAATCGAAACACCGTCATTGATACTCACGGTTCCCTCACCATCGGCGACGAATGCATGATCGGAGCTAACTGTTACATTACCGATGGCAATCACGGAATGAGTGCAGCCACATCGATCGGCGCACAACCCATGACCATTCGTCCTGTTAACATTGGCAATGATGTCTGGATCGGAGCCAACAGCATCGTGCTTCCAGGGGTCACCATCGGCAATGGCGCAATCATCGGCGCAGGCAGCGTCGTCACTAAGGACGTTGCCGCACAAACCATCGTAGCAGGATCCCCCGCCCGTCACATTCGCTCTCGAGAGTCATGAAAGTTCGCATCGGAATCGTTACTTGTAATCGTCGCGAGGTTCTGGAAAAGGCCATTCAGTCGGCCCTCTCTCAATCCTACGCAGACAAGGAAATCGTCGTCGCCGATGATGCTTCTACTGATGACACCGGTAGTCTCGCAGCGAAGTATCCGCAGGTTCAATGGATCACCAACACCGAGCGTAAAGGCTGCATCCGAGCACGCCACGAACTCATGATGATGCCCGGCGCAGACGCTTACTGCAGCCTTGACGATGACTCCTGGTTTCTTGAAGACGAGGGACTGGCGAAAGCGGTGAAGAGGCTCGAATCCGACTCTACCATCGGCGCTATTGCTTTCACAATTCAAGATGCCGCGTCACAAGAGACGGGAACAGACGGCGATGTAGCCTGGTTCATCGGATGCGGCCATCTTGTCCACTTGGATCCCGTGCGATTGACCGGTGGCTATGGAGCCTTTCCGGGAGACTACGGTTGCGAGGAAAAAGATCTCAGCATTCGACTTATCGACCAGGGCTACCGCATCGAACGCATGGCCGACATTGCTGTCTGGCATGACAAAACGTTCGAAGCACGTGATGTCCCCCGACTTCATGCCAGTGGTGTTTGCAATGATCTTGCGTTCGATTTTCTTCGCTGCCCACTGCCACTACTTTTCTTCTACTTGCCGAAGAAGGTCATCAGCCATCTCATCTTCGCATTGAAGTATGCACTCAAAAAATCGGGATCGCTCAGCTCGTGGGACACCACAGTGCGTAACACTTGGGGACGTGCTGTTTTCTTTCGACCTTACTTCACCGGCATTTCCATGTTCCTGAAGGAATCGAAGTGCATATGGGCGCTTCGCAGCCCGGTGTCGCCAGCAGCGTATCGTACGTTTCGTGCCAAGGCTTCCCATTCCTGATTTCTGTTTTCGTCATGCGTATCGCAATTTCCAGCACCAATCCCTGTCACCTCTATGAGATGGCAGTTGCATTGACCGAGCAAGGTTCCAGCGTCGACTACTATTCCGGCTATCCAGCTTGGAAACTAGGAGAACTAGGCAATAGCAAACTGCGAGTCATCAGCCGCAGTTTCCGCACGTTGGTAACCTACGGAATGTTGAGGATTCCTGAAAACATTCGCCCCAGCGACGGACGACTCTTCGAATGGCAGGATAACAAATTCGACGAGCGCGTAGCCAGAGCGATTAGCAAAAATGGCGCTGATATTTTGCACGCCATGCCCGGTCAGAGCCGTGAGACGTTTCGCCAATGCAGGCGCAAGAATATCCTGGCCGTACTCAATCACGCAAGCGGTCCTATTCGCACACAAAAGGCCATGGTCGCTGCTGAATTTAAGCGCGCCGGCATCAATGTTGAGACCGCACATCGCTTTAACGAACGCTGTGAATCCCGCGAACAGGCAGAAATTTCCCTGGCAGACTTCCATTGTGTCGCGTCCTCTATCGTCAAGTCACAGCTAGCCGGGGAAGGCGTCGATCCCGATCGCATTTTTGTCGTTCCCTACGGAGCGGATCCTGTGCTTTTCCCAAAACGGCATGCCGCCCCGACCGATCGTTTCCGCATCTGTTTTGCTGGAAAATTGTGTCTTCGTAAGGGAATTAGAACCTTACTACAGAGCATGGAAATGGCAGGCGAGCCCGATTGGATTTGCAACTTCTACGGCGGCCACAGCGCAGAAACTGCGCCAGACTTTACCACTTATACAGGTGCCACCGAGATCGCATTGAACGGCTCTGTGCCCCGTATGGCCCTGGCCGATGCCCTGCGTGGAAGCTCCGTGCTTGTGCTCCCTTCCTGGGAAGAAGCATTCGGACTGGTCGTTGCTCAGGCTCTTCAGTCCGGCGTTCCTTGTATTGTCAGCGATCGTGTCGGTGCCGCGGATCTCATCCGTCATCGATCCAATGGCTCAATCTTCCCAGCAGGCGATGAAGAAGCATTGCTCGAAGAACTGCGTTTCTGGGAAAATCGCCCAAGCATTGTTACTGGAGACTACACCTGGGAACAACCCGCAAGCCTGTTGCACTCCGTCACGGAATCCCTGCTCACATGACATTCTCTCATCCATCTCCGTCATTCGCAGGCACGCTAACATTTCTTGGAGCGTTACTATTTTCTTATGGAACGATTCCTGACGCCCCACCTGCAGAAATGGCGCGCCATGTCGCCATCTTTGGCGGCTTCGGACTAATCCTCAATTTCCTGATCGACCTCTATCAGGGTGGCTTGCGAAATCTCTTCCGCGGCGACACTGTCTGTCTTGCCGCTCTCTACTTCCTGACACTTGTTGAATTCCTGTTCCCTCAGCCGGACTTCGATGAAACTGTCACGCGAGATCTGACACGGAGTGGACTTGAACTCGTGCTTCTGAGCTTCGCCGGGATTACGATCGGTCGTCACTTATTCCCGCCAAAGCCACTCACGGCTGCTATGAATCCAATGCCACCGGCTCCTGCCAGTTGGTATTTCAATCTTCTAGTTATCGCCGCCTTCCTTGGTTTCATGCACCGATTCGTAGCCGTAGATTTCAATCTCGCCCGCTGGTGGGAAGCCACCACTGGTCCACGTTTTGCGGTGCCGTGGGGCCGTGGCCGCTTGGGAAACTGGAAGGCGCTATTTACTGAGTTGGCGCTACTGCTCTACCTGGTGCCCCCACTCTTTGCCGTGATCTGGAACAGGCGCAAGGAACTCAGTGGCGGCCATTTTTCTGCTGCGGCCCTTATCTTTGGCTTCACTCTGTTCTCTGCTTTCTGCGATGGAACGCGGAATGTTATTGCGACCTACCTCGCAACCTTTCCGGTTGCCTTCATCCTCACCAACTCAAATCCAACGGCCAAGCGTGTCACCATTCTTTTAGGCGTGATTGCAGGACTCCTGATGTTTTCCACTCACCACATGCTTAAATTTCGCAGCATGGGTTTAGCTACTTACCTTAAGACAGATAGTACGTTGATGCCAATCTCTGAGGATACATTGTTCGTTGATTACAACTTGCTGGCCATCTCTCAATTAACCTGTCAGTTTCCCGAACGGTTCGACTATCTGGGAATGGAAGTCCCCATCTGGGCGCTTGTCCGCCCGATCCCCCGAGCGCTGTGGCCAGGCAAACCAGAAGGTCTGAGCACAGGAATTGAAGAGGCACTTGATGCAGAAGGCTTCACGATCGCCACCACCTACATTGGCGAGGCATACATGGCATTCGGTATTATCGGAGTGATCGGTATGTCACTTGCATTCGGTGCAGTTTCTGGTTGGTGGAATCGACTGGGAGGTTATTCATCTGCTGCCGCCCTCACTAGTGTTCTCTACGCATCTGGATTCTTTGCACTCGCGATCTCCATGCGCAGCCTGCTCACTTTCACGACCGCTGCACTGCCAACGATTGCACTTTACTGCATTGTCAGGTTGTTTCCTCCCACTCTAAAGCAACAACGCTCGTTCTCGCGATCAAACCGACACCCGTCAGAGAATCCGAACGCATGAATATTGATCTGATATCGGTGGTTCCTTCCCCCTATCAGCAGGATCTCTTCCATGCACTTGCGAGCGAGCCTGACTGTCATTTGCGAGTGCATTACCTCGAGGATGCGGCCCCGGATTCGCCGTGGCCTCAGCGAACGCTCGCGTCCTATGAATCCGTGCTCCCCGGCTGGACAGCAGGTAAGGGCAGGGTTCGCTGCCACACCAACTGGGCACTGCCGGACTTCGCCGACACTGATGTTGCCATCGTCAATGCATCCCTCACTGGCCTGACCACCCAGCAGGTGATGCATCGACTGTGCAAACGTGGTGTGCCTTGGGTGTTCTGGGGCGAGACTTTACGCAGTCGAAGTGGCCTCACTGGATTGGTGCAGCAGGCAATCACCCGCAAATTGCACGCGGCCTCATCGATCGTCGCCATCGGATCAGTTGCCCAGGCAGACTATCAACACCGCTTTCCAAGGCAGCGCGTCGACCAGCTTCCCTACTTTTGCGATCTTACTGCCTTCTCCAAAGCACGCGCCGCACGCAATAACACGAACTCTGAACCAGTCTTTCTGTTCTGTGGGCAAATGATCCAGCGCAAAGGCATTGACGTTCTCCTGGACGCCTTCACATCAGCCGTTCTCAGCGGATTCAAAGCACGTCTTGTACTAGTCGGGCGCGAAGCTGGCCTCTCCCCACTCTTAGCAGCACTTCCTGAGGTGGTTCGCAATTCCATCGAATTCGCTGGGTTTCAATCACCGGATAACTTGCCTGAGTTTTTTGCAAAGGCGGACGTCTTTGTGCTTCCTAGCCACCATGATGGATGGGGCGTCGTCATCAATCAGGCGTTGGGCGCAGGACTTCCGGTGATCACCACTGAAGCCGTCGGCGCCGCCCGTGATCTCGTAAAGCCCGGCTCAAATGGCATCATAGTCCCTGCTGGTAAAGTTGCTCCACTGGCGGACGCATTGCTTCAGTTAGGCAACAACACGAACCTTCGATTGACCATGAGCCAGGAGTCGCTTCGCCGAAGTGAGTCACTGACACCCGCCGCCGGGGCCCGATCGTTTCTCGACATCCTCCATGAAGTTTCCAATACGGAGACGTCACTCGTTTCTTGAAGTGAGTGGAGGCAACCTGTAACTTATCATGCGCATTCTTCTCGCCAGCTCCAGCTCAGGTTCTCACGGTGGAGGTGAAATTTTTCTCCTCTATCTAGGGCGTGCATTGCTTGATCTAGGTCACACCGTCGGCTTGTGGATCTCCGATCACGAGCGAATGACTTCACTGGCAGAGTCCTTCGCCCGCCTCGGTGGAGATGTGATCAGGGTGCCCTATGTGAACACTTACGACTTGCGAGGACGGTGCCTGACAGCGGCAACGCATGCAATAAACAGGGACACCGCTATTGACAGCTGGCGGGCATGGGATCCTGACATTGTTCACATCAACAAGCAAAATCTGGAAGATGGACTGGACCTCCTTGCGGCTGGCAAACGCATGGAAACCCCTAACATTTGCACGATTCACATCAGCCAGAGCGCGCGTTACCTGCGTGCGAGCAATGCCTGGCTGAGGGATCTCGTTTCCAGTTACTGCCTCAAGCGCTATCCAGGAATTCTCGCCGCCGTAGCCGACTCACGCCGTGATGAGCTGTCAAATTTCATTCCTGGCAACGATTCCAGAGTCCGACGCGTCTACAATGGCACTCCCGATCCCAACCTGAGGAAACATGCAATGTGGAGGAGTGATAAACGCGCGGAGCTTGGCCTGGATGATGACAAATTGCTCATCACCATGGTCGCCAGACTTACTGCGCAGAAGGCTCCGCAGCATTTTCTAGACATCGCGACAGAGATGCAAGGCAAACACGATCACTTGCAGTTTCTGTGGGTGGGCGATGGAGACTTTGCTGCCGAGTGGGATCAAATCGTCGCTCAAAGTGGTCTGCATCATTCAGTCAAACGAATCGGATGGCAGGACAACGTCCAACCCTGGCTGGCCGCGACTGACGCTTACCTTCACACTGCCGCATACGAAGGGTTACCACTTTCAATCCTTGAAGCCTTGAGCTTCGGATTGCCGACCTTTCTGACGCCATCAATGATCGGAGAGGTCTCCGCATTCAATGCATCCGATGTTTGCCCAATCGACAGTGAAGGCAACTGGCAAGGCACTCTGCTGGATGCAACCCGCCGATCAGCCCTGGCTGACAGTGCCCGCAACCTGTATGATCGCGAGTTTCGCGTTGAAAAAATGGCCATGAATTACACAGCACTCTACGAAGAAGCTCTCCATGCGTAATCGCTCAACAAGCCAGCCAACAGTCACTGACGTGAACTATTTGATTCCTCCTGCCCATGAACGCGCAGGTGGAATCGATACTGCGTTAATGGGTCTAGGCAGACATCTGTCCGCAGTCACCAGCAGCGAGACTGACATTGCCCCAAACACTGCTCTAGTCCATTTTCACGGAATCTGGCAAACACAACATCGCCACGCCTACCAGACGTGCCTGGAAGAAAATATTCCATACGTCGTTTCACCGCATGGCATGCTGGAACCCTGGGCATGGAAGCACAAGATCTGGAAAAAATGGCCCTACTTTCAGCTAACGGAACGCAGCCATCTTCGCAACGCAGCCGCAGTCTTCGCCGCCAGTCAACTTGAGGCGGACAACCTGACAAGGTTCGTAAGTCCCGATCGCGTGCAGGTTCTTCCCTTCGGCATCGACAAACTTAACCTGCCGGATCGCCAGGATGCCCGCAAGCGCCTCGGTTTCAACGACGATGAGAGAATTCTCCTCTACTTCAGTCGGATTGATCGCAAGAAGGGACTCGACCTTCTGCTCGATGCTCTGCGAGGCGTTACGTCAACCGGATGGCGACTCGTAATCGCTGGTGACGGCGATGCTAATTTTGCTCACGAATTGAAAGTATTCGCTGATTCGCACCAGCGCCAACTTCCCTCCATCACTTGGACGGGCGGCGTCTGGGGAGAAGAGCGCTGGGACTACCTTGCCGGATCAGATCTTTTCTGCCTGCCTACGCGGTCTGAGAACTTCGGATTCGCGGTGCTTGAAGCACTATGGGCAGGCACACCTGTGGTCACTACCAACACAACTCCGTGGGCGCAGCATCTTGAAGTCGAGGGCATTGACATCTGCAATCCTGACCCGTTTTCCCTGCGCGATACTCTTTCCAGCTTGATACTTGGACCTGAGTTCGGTGCCCAGCAACGCAGCAACCTTCGCGATTGGTGCAAGGACACTTACCACTGGGAAACTATTGCCCAGCAATACGCTGACGCCTACCGGACGCTTGGACTTCACTCTTCGACAGTATGCCTCGTCTCCTGACATTGCCAGAAAAGATGGGCGCGATCGCTGGAGATGATTCGCACATCGATTTATCCCAGTACACTTCTGGCGACTTCTGTCGCGGGGCATCGCGCTTCAAGGAAGCGCTCTGGGTATTGGTGAAGTGCATATTCTTCCTGAGTCCTCTTCCGCTACCATCCAGTTTTCGTTGTAGGTTGCTCCGACTCTTTGGTGCTAAAGTAGGAGCTGGAGTCGTCATCCGCTCACGCACGAACATTTCGTTTCCCTGGAGACTGACCATTGGTGATCACACCTGGATCGGCGAACAAGTTGAGATCCTCAGCTTGGCGCAAGTTACCATTGGCTCACACGCCTGCATTTCCCAGCGCGCCTACCTTTGCACTGGATCGCATGATTTTCGCTCCCCTGATTTTGCCCTCATCACGCGCCCTATTGTGATCGATGACCACTCATGGATAGCAGGCAACGCCTTTGTATGCGCTGGAGTCACGGTCGGCAAAGGAGCGATGGTTGGGGCAGGAGTGACAGTCACTGCCGATGTCCCCGCAGGTGCACGCCTGCTTCCTGCAACTCCACGTTTGCAGATGCCCTGAAGCTTTTCAGCTCGATTTTTCACTATGCGTATCCTGATCGTCAATCGCTTTATGCCACCCGACGAAGCTCCGACTTCGGTGCTGGCAGGCGAGTTGGCAGAGCATCTCCAGCAGTCCGGCCACGAAGTCGAGTGCATCGCCAGCTCAACGGACTACCGTGGTGGCAAACGTAGTGGACTCCTTCGTATCGCAGGAGAAATGGTCAGCCACCTGCAACTGATGTACAAAATGCTGACGGCTCGACGGGCTGACCTTCTCCTGTGCCTCAGCTCACCCACATGCCTGGCCGTAACGGCGGCTATCGCAGCTACCATCCGAAGGACTCGTTTCGCTCATTGGGCGATGGACGTCTACCCCGAAGTCGCGGTGCGTCTGGGCGAAATCAATGAGGGCGGCATCGCTCACTGCGTGACGGAGAAACTCATGAACTGGGCATACCGCAGAACGGATGTCCTGGTTGCACTCGACGAAGACATGCAGCAACTATTGGCCAGCAAGGGGCATGTCGCATCTGTCTGCCGACCGTGGACGCCTCTTGCTCTGCAGTGGCCAGAGACTGACGACTGTGAGCGTGACTTAACCCAACCGCTGCGCTGGGTCTACTCCGGAAACCTTGGTAGGGCTCATGAATGGGAATCACTGCTCGATGCACAGAAGATTCTTGAGGACGAATGCCCCGGAGAATTCGAGTTAATCTTCCAGGGCGGCGGCGCAAACAGGCTATCGGCTCAAGCCCGCGCCAGCGAGTTAACACTTCAACACTGCCGATGGAATGACTATGCGCCAAAAGACGCACTTCTCACTTCACTTTTTGAGGCAGATGTGCTCGTCGCCACGCAGAATCCAGCGACTCAAGGGCTGCTGTGGCCCAGCAAGCTTGCCGTCATGCGCCACGTTCCCCGGCCGATTCTCTGGGTTGGGCCAAAGGTATCTGCGGTGACAAACGAGTTGTCTTCCCGACCACTCACTGAGGCAATCGAAATCGGCCCGCATGCAGCTAGACGCACCGCTGACTGGCTGAAATCACTGCGCATTTCAGCTGCTGCTTCGCAGACCACACATGATGGGGGCAGTAATCGTGTGGAATACACCCCACCACGCCCCCAGACACTGCAGCAACCCATTGCTTCGCTTGAGGAAATCCTCCTCAACTAGTTGATATTTTCCATATCTACGATAATTTACATAACGTAACTGAGCTGAGCTGATCTAGAGCACTTATCTGGATCTCCTCCTACACACTAACGTTTTGCTCTCAGGACTCTACGCAATCTGCGCAATCGCAGGACTTCTTACTGCTGCCCTTTGCTTTTTCGTTGTGAAACAACGGCTTGGTAAGTTGGGCTCTGACGCTCCTGATCTCTTCCGCAAGAGCCAGTCCCAGCCCATTTCGCGCTTGGGTGGTATGCCCATTTTCCTCACCTTGTTCGCTGTTCTTGGAGCCTTGCGGATCACGGACAACATTCATGGCACGCACTTCAATGCCTTGATGGTCAGCAACGCTCTGATGTTCTCGGTTGGGTTCATTGACGACCTCTCGCCGAAAGGAGCACGCTTCAAGCTCGCAGGCCAACTCGCCGTTGCGCTGGTCGCTTACCTCATGGGCCTGCGCATCGAAACCTTCAAAGTGCCCTTCATTGATGAACCAGTGATGATCGGGCAGCTGAGCTTCTTTCTGTCCATTGGCTGGCTGATCTTTGTCCCTAACATTGTCAACTTAATCGATGGCCTGGACGGTCTCGCTGGCGGCATGGGTATCTTCTTATGTTTAGTACTGGCCGTCCTCGGTGTCGTTTCTGAAAATCCCATGGCGGCTGCAATGAGCGTGACCATGCTGGGTGCCCTAGCTGGATTCCTGATTTTCAATTTTCCTCCTGCACGCATCTACCTTGGTGATGGTGGCTCCTATCTTATTGGATTTTTTATCGGCTCCGTCTCCTTAGCGGGATCGCACAAGGGATCCGTTGTCGCAGCATTTCTAGTCGTAGTCGTAGCGTTAGGATTGCCGCTAATGGATACGGTATTCGCAATTCTCAGGCGTGGCATTTGCGGACTGCCATTGTTCCGCGCAGATGCAGAGCACATCCATCACAGGATGGCGCTACGCGGATTCTCAAAGAACCGCACTCTGCTCATGATGTACGGGATCGCTGTACTGTTCGGGCTGGCGGGACTCAGCCTATTCTGGAATCGGGGTCAAACTCTGCCCATCGTTGGCGCTCTTCTCGTTTCTGTGACGTTCGCCAGCGCTCGCTACCTCGGCTATGTCCGTAATTGGAAGACTTGTCTGAAGGATCTCACGACTGCCTGGAGTCGTCGCAGAGAAATTCGCTATGCTTTGACGCACAACGAATTACTAGAACATGAGATCGATCGCGCGCGCTGCGCGGAAGAGTTCTGGCTGGCATTCATGGAAAGCCTGCAACGCGTGGGACTTGAACACATTTCCCATAATCATGCGGAAGCGACTCAAGACACGGAAAGGATGATCACTCTAAAAATGGCTGATCAGTCGTCTTGGAATTTGCGTTACAAAGATCACTCAAGAGATCCGCATTATTGGGAGCGCATTGCCAAATGTCTGCAGGGTGCTTATTCGAGTGGTATCACATCATGGGGCCCCCTGCAGAACGGACCCAACGAAGGAATCGAGTGAAGAGAAATAGCGCCCGAGATACCACGCCCAACGAATGATGGAGGAAGAGTAAATGAGTGAAAGGGAATACAGGGTAATGGACAGGAAACGGATAGTTTTGGTTTCAGCAACGACCTTGCTGGCTTGCGTCGCACATGAATCGATGTCCACGTGGACTCGAGTCCTGTTGCTTATTGCAATGGCGGTCGTGATCCCATTTGTTGGCCGCCAAATCCACCACTCGCGCAGCACTTGGATCCCAATGGTTTTTGCACTATTGTGGGCTGGTCTGTGCTTCCTGCCTGGCGACTGGAGGGCACTGCCCGATTGGCTTGCGGCGGTCGTCCCGAATCTTCCCAACTCTGAAATTGTCACGCGGTTCATCACACCACAGCGCTGGATTAGCAGTCAGGCCTTGCTGACCTTCTCCGCGTTCATGGTGTGGATCGCTTGTATCACCGGTGTTCACTGGCACACAGAAGAACGAAAACTCGGCCTCAGTCTCATGACGGCCGGGATCGCCATCATTGGCGTTACTTTTCTCTTCCTGAAAATTTCGGATACTCCGTGGCCCGGAGCTGAGCACGACAATCAATTCGGGCCATTCGCAAATCGCAACCAGACCGCGATTCTGTTTACGCTCGGTGCAGTCTGCGCCACTGGATTGTTGTTGGAAAATGGCAAACGCCACTGGCAGCAAACGATTCTCTGGTGCACCTGCCTGGGGATTTTCGCAGCCGCGGTGACGCAAGCAGGCTCTCGCGCAGGAGTCCTCACCATGGCTTCCGGAGTCCTCACACTCTCAGGTTGGTGGTCCCTGCGCAGCCGTCAGTGGATGCCACTCGCCATCGGTGCTTCCGCGCTCCTGTTGACATGTTCCTATCTGATTCTTGAGGGTGGGCGACTGACCGAACGCATCGGCGAGTCACTCACTGGAACTACCACAGAAGGACGCGTGCTCATCTGGAAGGATACCATTCGCCTGATCAGTGACTCTCCATGGCTGGGAACTGGACTGGGCAATTTTGAACCCGCCTTCGCGCAAGCACGTATTGAGTCGATTTCTGAATACCATGTCCGACACCCTGAGAGTGACTGGCTCTGGCTAGCCACAGAAATTGGAATTCCCGGCACCTTGGCGGTCATTGCCCTTGCTGTAATTCTGCTGCGGCGAATCCCCTGGAAGCAATTGCCGCACGTCCGATCACGGCATCACTTACTGCATATCACTGCCGCAGTGGCTGTCCTGCAATTCGCAGCCCTGAGCTTCATTGATGTCCCGGGACATCGCATCGGCTCACTACTACCAGTAGTATTATTGTTAGGAATGGCAATTAATAACCCTCCGCGCGTCAAACGCGAGACTTCCCCCGAGCATCACTCACTGGATGCGCCCCCCCCACTCCGGCAAAGCCAGATGGCTCAATATTTCAGTCGCTGGGCACTTCCTGCGATTCCTCTGCTCACTGCCGTATGTTGGATCACGCTTCCCAGTAGCCATCGGGTCAACTCCATTCTAAATGTCGCAAAGCAATGGAAACCATCCACGGATGGCCCCAGTCTTTTAGAGAATCGAGAAACAATTGCACAGGCGCTTGCCATTGCCCCGCTCGACTGGCGCGGATATTTCCTGTCTGCCAACCAGGCGCTGACAGCCGGCCCTCACGCCAGGGAAGCACAACGCGACTTTCAGATTGCCCGATCGCTCATGCCGCATTCACCATCTCTGCCGCGCCAGGAAGCACGCGCATGGATAACCTCCGGGCTGACGAGCCATGCCATCCCCGCCTGGCGCGAGCAACTGCACTGCGATCCCACTCGTGCCGCAGAACACTTTGGCGTAATGCTGGGCGCTGCAAAGGGAAACGAAACACTCACGCACCAACTTATTTATCTGACGGCAGCCATGCCAGACCTGCAGTTGATCGCACTCAAGCGCGCGAAAAAAGGCCCACCCTTCAGCGAACTCCTGGCTGCAACTCAGCTCGCTGGTGACAACCTTCGTAACTGGACGCCCACACAGCTCGCGTCACTTTTCGAGATCTGGCTCGATCGTGGTGACCAAGCCCACCTGGAGGCATCCCTGATCGAGAATCCACGCTGGGCCAACACTGGTTGGCAGACTCTTTTCAAACTTTTTGCCAATCGCGGCGATCACGCAGATGCCGCCAGCCTGGCCGCCACTCACCTCGAACCTTTCATTCAGGATGCCAGAGGCGAAAGCGGCATCGAACACCTGCCTGACGATTCCATCCGCAGCCTGCGCCAATCCTTCTCCCTCTCAAAAGGCGACATGGCCACCGGGCTACAACTTGCACGTATTGAAGTCAACGAAGGTCGCCTGAATAATGCCGTTAAAGTCCTCAGCGATCTCACGCGCCTCCAGGCAGCCAGCAGTACTCCACCAGTTCTACTACTCAAGGCATGGTGCCATCAGCAACTGGAGCAACATGAACAAGCAAGCTCAGCCTACAGCAATCTGATCGAGGCTTCAGCGAAGCATCCAGATCAGGCAATCGACTGGCTCACAAATTCCAGCAAGAATGAAGAAGCACGCTGATCCACTGATTTAGAAACGCAAACATAAGCGCTGCAAAGCGCTCCCACACAGGCAGAAACCCTGAAGTTCTCGCAACTGCGAGCGCTTCAGGGTTTTCTGTTTTCACCCGCTCAAGCGGACAGCAAAAGTCACCAGTTCAGAAGTCGCCCTAACTACGGCTTGTCCCTGAAGTTCCACTCAGGACTTCCTTTTGAATCCGGGACGTGAGGAGTTTTTCCCAGATCAAAATCCTCCGCCTGCAAATCAGCTGTTTTCCAGTAATCCTGGTCTCGGACAAAGCCGTAAAAGCTTGGATAAAAAGGATCCACATAGTCCACGTCAGCCTTCGCCGGAACGTCCAGCTGCAACAGGGCATAACTCGCATTCACCAGCAGGCGCCGCAGATCTTCATTCACCAAATCGACGGACGCACCCATCGTCGTGCAGAACGATTGTCCTTTGGCCTCACCATTGGGCGCAGTGTAAGGATGCATCCATGCAAGTGGCTGCATCGGATTGTTCTTTTTACCTTCAACGTTCTTCGACTTGGGATCAAGTGTCTCGGTAACAGCTCCAAGCATCAGGATCGTGTCAGCGTCAGTGAGATGCACAACACCGTAAACATCTGAAGGGCCGAAGACATCGGATACTGAGTTCAAGATATCGTGATTTCTATTCTCCTCCACAATCACTCCACGCGCCCCTTCACGCTTATGGCCACCGTGATGGCTCACCCATTGTTCCCCAAGGATCTTCAATCCAAACTCACCATAGCTTAGCTTGCCGCCAAAATTGCCCTCACCATTGAACGCATGTGTCGCTGTGCGGATTCCAATGACCGGCTTTCCCTTGTTCAAAAAATCGGTCACATACTTCGCATCTTCTGCCGACGGGCGTCGAAAACGGGTTCCGATGATCATCAGGTCCGCCTTGTCCAGTGCATCCCATCCTTTGATGCCCTCCTGATTGTTCGGATCCACATAGGAATTCGTCTCATCCCAGGCGAACAAAACCGTGCAATCAAAGCCATGGCGCTGCGACAAGATCTTTCCCAACATCGGCATCGATTCCTCCGTACGGTATTCCTCATCGCCGGAAACCAGCACAATGTGCTTCCCCTTTCCCGGGCCCTCCTTCCCTTTGAGAACAAGTGTGGGCTCGCCAGCAGAGAGCGCCGGGGCAAGCCATGTCAAAGCAACAGCTGTCAGAAGAAAATTACGAATGATCATAGTGGTGAAACCCTAGCGGACACTTCCACAATACCTCAATACTCAATTTCAATCTCGAAACACTCCAGAATCAGTCCTTCCCGCCCTTTCCAATTTACCGAATCTATCCACCCGGCAACAAATGGGCGGCAACCGTCGTTCCAGTCGCTACTGAAGTCTCTGGCTCCACACACACCAGAGCATTGGCCATCGACAGCGAATACAACGCGTGAGATTCCTGCAGCCCAAGGGGCTCAAATTGACCGTCACTGACTTTGCCACGGAACCAGTGGGCGCGATCACCTTTGTTGTGAATGTCGGCGGTTGTAGTAACATTGACTGACGCCAAGCATTGATCGGCAACTGCTGCTCCCATCATTTTGCGCAGTGCCGGAAATACAAAGAGCCAGAATGTGACAAATGCAGAAACGGGATTTCCCGGAAGGCCGAACGCGAGTTGACTACCGTTCGAATGGACACCAAAGGCGAGCGGTTTTCCCGGCTTCATGCGCACTTTCCAAAAATCCATCGCATACCCCGCCCGCTCCATTGCTGGCCGCACGTGGTCGTGATCGCCAACGGAAACACCTCCAGAAACAATGACCACATCGCACTGATTCGATAATTTTTCTAATATGGCCACCAATGACTCCAAATGATCTTTACCGTGTTCGACGCAAACGCACTCCGCACCAGCAGAAGCCACCAGCGCACGCAACATTGGCCCATTGCTGTTGTAAATTGCCGCTTTAGAGTGCAGAGGATCACCAATGTTCACCAGTTCATCTCCCGTGGACAAAATGCCCACCTTCGCCGCTCTGCCCACGCGCACTCCTGCCATTCCCTGTGTCGCCAGGACTGCAAGTAACTGCGGCGTCACCCGTTGCCCGGTATCAGCGATCTTCTGACCGGCACACAAATCGGCTCCTGCACGGCGAATAAATTCCCCGATTTCCGGCGCAACATCGATGGCGATCTCCCCATTCTCGATGACCGTGACATCTTCCTGCATGATGACCGCCGCCGTGCCATCGGGAACTGGGGCACCGGTAAAAATTCGCACCGCCTGTCCATCGGCAACAGGCACGGCAGCTTCTTGTCCCGCAGCAACTTCAGATTTCACCCGGAGCTTTCTACCTTGAGCCGATCGACCACAGTCCGCTGCAGAAACAGCGTAACCATCCATAGACGACTGATCAAATCTCGGCAATGACACCCCTGCCTGCTGCGAGTCCGCGAGGAACATTCCAAGACTGGCATCAAGTGGCACCTCCACAGCCAGTAGTGAATGTGTGCGTGTAAGGATTCGCTGAAGCGCTTCTGCAGTTGTCAACATAGCCTCAACATACTCAATACTTACCAGTCCGTCACCTGGTAGTCCTTCAGGAATTTCCCCCAGACATGATCTCCCGTGCGGAAACCCGAGATGATCGGATCAACGATACGCGCAGCGCCATCTACGATGTCGAGTGGAGGATGGAATCGATGCTCATTCACTTTTCGCTCAGCGATTTGCACGGGGTCTTCATCGGAGACCCAGCCGGTGTCGACAGCATTCATGTGAATCCCATCTACCTCATACTCAGTGGCCGACGTGCGTGTCATCATGTTCAGCGCAGCCTTCGCCATATTCGTGTGCGGATGCCGTGTCGTTTTGAATTTCCGATAGAATTGGCCTTCAACCGCCGACACATTGACAATGTGCTTGTCGCGCTCAGGCGTGCGCATCATCAGCGATTTCAACCGTCCATTAAGAACGAATGGTGCCACTGCATTCACCAGTTGCGTCTCCAGTAATTCGACTGAAGACACCTCCGCCAGCATCAATCTCCACGAGTTCCGATCTCGCAGATCAACCTGCTGCAAATCCTGATCCAGTTTTCCTTCCGGAAAAAGGTGCGCCTGCGCCGTCTTCTCTTCCGGCAGCAGCGGTGCCTGCGATAACTCGGCCGCATTTGTCAAACCACTCAAGAGAGGAGCCGTCGTATCCGCTTCTGGCAGCAAAGCGTAGCCGCGCAGGCCTTCGTAAGCGCCGAGCAGTTGGCTAGCCTTGATAGGAAGTTTCCCCAACGTTCCCGTTTCCTCGTCCATCATGTGTCGATAGAAATCCGGTGGGCGGCGCACTGTCTGGCAAGCATTGCTGATAATAAAATCGAGCCGCTCGCGAGTCTGCTGCAAGTGCTGGCAAAATGCTTCCACACTCGGTGTATGGCGCAGATCCAGCCCAAAGATTTCCAGTCGATCTCCCCATTGTTCAAAGTCCGCCTCGCCAGCATAACGCTTCGCCGCATCGCGCGGGAACCTCGTGGTCACAATCAACGATGCCCCGGCACGTAACAATTTAATCCCAGCTTGATAGCCTATCTTCACGCGTCCACCAGTCAGCAGGGCGACTCTTCCCTGCAAGTCAGCGGTCTCTCCACGCTTTCGATAATTCAGCTCTGCGCACTCAGTGCAAAGCTGATCATAGAAGTGATGCACCTGCGAATAGTCCTGCTTACAAATGTAACAATTCTGCGGCTCTAACACCTCACGAAAATTCGGATCATCAATGCCCTGTTGATTAAAATCCTTCGGCGGATACACATTCGGCGTAGTGAAAACATTCTGCGCACGCAGTTTGCGGATTCCCGTCTGATTCAACACTTGCTGATCGCGCAAAATCTTCGCTTCCTTGCGAGCCCTGTTACGGTTCTTCGTCTGCCGCCGGCGCTGCTTCGCGTCAGGACAGAACACATCACCTGCTGCCATGATCAATCGTTTCTGCTCTTCAGCCGACAACACATTCAGCAAAGCCCGATCGGCTGCCAGTGCCTCCATCGCCGCAATCACTTTGCGCAATTGTTCAGGGCACGATGTGTCCAGCGATTCTTGATCGTCCATCGCATTGACAATTCCTTCCATCACTCCGAAGAATCGCACTCAAGGTAAAGCTTCTCAATCTTGTTCCGTGCCCACGGCGTCCTACGCAAAAATTTCAAACTCGACGAAATACTGGGATCAATGGCGAAGCAGCGGATCCGCACGCGATCGCTCATTTCCTCCCACCCGAGGCGGTCAACAAGCTGGGTCAGCATCATTTCCAAGGTGACACCGTGCAGCCGATCTTTCGGCCTGCTACGCTGCGGAGCTGGATCATTTGCACTCTCTGAATTTGCTGACTCACTCATGGATGCCGGACTAAAAGGGCAAATGGGGCACTTGTCACTCACTTGTCACTCACTTGTCACTCACTTGTCACTCACTTGTCACTCACTTGTCACA